>CAIUDS010000055.1 GCA_903897985.1 uncultured delta proteobacterium | reverse complement strand
TGGATTTGCAGTAAGTATCTAAGTAGCAAGATACTTAGATACTTACTTAATTGTTGCGGTTGAAAAACCGGCGGGGTCTATAATTTTGCGGACAGGAAAAGCGGGATCAAGTCCCGCCGGAAGCGTGATTTCGCTGCGCTCAACAAGCCGCAACTCTTTTTATTCAAGCAAAATCGTAGTAAGTAGGTAAGTAGGATACTAGTGTCCTACTTACCTACTTACTCCTTTTTCTTGGCGGGTGGGGGGCTGGAGCGAGGGGGCGCGCTCGGGAAGCAAAGCGGGATCAAGTCACTACGCCGAGGTTGGGGCATCCGCCTTCGCCAACTGAAAGCTCGAGCCGCGAGAGGCTTCGGCGGACAAGTCGGCGGACTAGATGGCGGACAGGTAAAACTGGGGCGGGCAAGCGGTCTAAGCGTTTATTTCGCGGATAAGTTTGGATTCCTTCAGGCGCGAGACCAGGGCGCAGTTGACCACCATCAACCCGAGCGCCAGGATCAGGGAGGGCGTGAAAGACCCGAACCGCTGGTTCATCGCTTCCATCCCGAAAATGAACACGACCGAGATCTGTCCGGCCAGCACCAGCAGGCCGTTGGAGGTCCCTTCCGGCGCGGGAAAGGTTATCTCCGCGGCGTATTGATAGCCGATGGGCCCGGGCCCGAGCATGAAGAAGCCGAGCGCGAACACCGACCCGAGCAGGAGCGGGTAGCCCTTGAAAAAAGTGAACCCCGCGAGCGCGGGCAGGGCCAGGATCAGGCCGAACAGGATGAAGAATTTGCGCTTGCGAAAATGGTCGGAAAGCAGGGGAATGACAAACGCGCCGAAGATGCCGCCGATGAGGAGGAACCCGCCGAGCATTCCGGCTTGGCTCGTGCTCATGCCCCGGGGCCGGACCATGTTCTCGATCCAGGTGGCGATGCCGTTGAAGATGCCGACCCCCACAAAAAATATGAACATGCAAATCCAGAATTCCTTCTTGCGCAGAATTATCTTAAGCCCGTCCAGCATCAGCGCCCGGGCCTCGTATCCGGGCGGGCTTGCGGGCGTGGGCGGACTTTCGCGCGCCAGGGCGAGGAAAGCGAGAGCCGAGACCGCGGCCGCGATCCCGTAGATCGCTTGCATCGCCTCCATGCCGTGGCGGGTCACGAGCGAAGGGGTCAGCATCAAGCCGATGGTGGTGCCGATGAAATTGGCGGCCAGGGCCAGGCCGGAGACCGTGGCGCGTTCGCCAAAGGGGAACCATTTCGCGGCCAGGGTGGTGAAGGAATTGAGGAGCAGCGGCTGGCCGAGCGCGATGCCCACGGTGAAGGCCATGGTCAGCGCATAGTCTCGGGCAAAAAATCCCCGGAGCAGTCCGAAACCGCCGAGCAGGACCGCGCCCAGACCCACGGCCTTTTTAAATCCGAACCGGTCAATCAGCCAGGACGCGGGCAGGGACGCCGGGATATAGACCACCATGAAGACCATGGCCAGAAAACCGATTTGCAGGTCCGAGACCCGGTAAAACTCCGCGGCCGGACCCGCGACCGGCGCGAAACAAATCCAAAGGATCTGCATGGTCAGGTTGATCGCCATGAACGCGCCGAGCACCACCCAGCGGTAACCATAGAATTTGAGTTCAGAATGCTCCATTAAAAATTGCTCTCCTCGCCGTTTCATTCTAGGCCCCCCGAGAATAAAAGCAACTGAGTGAATGTATTACTTTGCGGATTAAGGGAATATTCGCCCAAAATGGAGAACAAGGGGATCTAACTTGACGCCACAACATCTTGTGTTTTTTTGCTTGACAAAGCCATAGATATTGTGCTAATCTTCGGCCTCGGAAGAAGTTACCTTCAATCCGGAAGGCATCATCCTCGCGAGGGTATCCATATAATTAAGAGAAAACGCATGGAGCGGATAGCAATAGTAGGACCCGGGGCCATGGGCATGCTGTTCAGCTATTATTTGCAGCCGGTGTGTCCGGGTCTGATCCTGGTTGACCACCTCGAGGACCGCGCCAAGATGCTCGCGGAAAAGGGCGTCCGGGTGGAGATCAAGGGCAAGGTGGAGACCATCAGGGTCAAGGTCACGGCGAGGCCGGAGGAAGCGGGAGCTGTGGACCTGGTCCTGCTCTGCGTGAAGGCGTATTCGACTGGAGCGGCGGTGAAGAAGTCGCGGGCGCTGATAGGGAAGCACACCTTGGTATTGACCTTGCAGAACGGTTTGGGGAACCTGGAAGCGATCATGGAGTCGGTGGCGAAGGACCAGATTTTGGGCGGGACCACCTCGATGGGCGCGAATGTGATTGAGGAAGGGTTTGTGAGGTTTGCGGGATCGGGCGAGACGGTGATCGGCCAGGCCTCGCCTGGACCTAATCGGGCGGGACCGGTTGCGGAAGTATTCCGAAAGGCCGGGCTGGAGGCCAAAACCACGGACAACCTCGAGGGCACCATCTGGAGCAAGGTTTTGATCAATGTCGGGATCAACGCGCTGACCGCGCTGCTGCGAGTAAGAAACGGAAAGCTGGTTGAACATGAGGCCAGCCGGCGACTGATGGCGGAAGCGGTGAAAGAAGCCGAGGCTGTGGCCAAAGCCAGGGGCATCAAGCTCTTGTATGGCGATGCACTCAAGAGAGTAGAAGAGGTGGCACGCCACACCGGCGAGAATATTTCGAGCATGCTCCAGGATGTCCGCGCCCAGAGCCAGACCGAGATCGAGGCGATCAACGGCGCGATTGTGAGAGAGGCGGAGAAGCTGGGAATGAAGGCGCCGGTGAACGGGGCGCTCCGGGATCTGGTGAGGGCGGTGGAAGAGAGCTATTCGGATCGAGTTTAATTGTGTGCGGACAAGAGTGTCCGCACCACGAAAGGAGAAAGAGATGGCGGTGAATGTGGTGCAAAAGATTGACGGGATGGTGGCGATCAGGAATGTGATCGCGAGCGTTTCCAACAAGGCCGGGCTCGAGAAGCTGGCGCCGGCCCTGCTCGAGCTCTGTCCGGGCGTGACCATTTATTCGACCGGCGGGACTTTCTCATCGTTGCAAAAGATTCTTGGAGAAAAGGCCCAGACGCGTCTGGTGCAAGTCAGCGATTTCACCGGCCAGCCGGAGATGCAGGGCGGCCTGGTCAAGACTTTGGACTGGCGGATTTATCTCGGGCTCTTGAGCGAGACCTACAACCCGGCGCACCAGGACGATATCAAGAAATACAAGGGCAAGACCTTTGACCTGGTGATCGTGAATCTCTACCCGTTCCGCGAGACCATTGCCAAGGCGGGAACCACCAGCGAGGACGCGCGCGCGAACATTGACATCGGCGGTCCGTGCATGCTCCGGGCCAGCGCGAAGAATTTCATCCGGGTGACCCCGGTGGTTGACCCGGCGGACTATGACGGCTTGCTGGCCGAGCTCAAGAAGAACCACGGCAAGGTCAGCCTCGAGTTCCGGCACCAGATGGCTGGCAAGGCCTTTGACCACACCGCGAGCTATGACCGCGCGATTGCGGATTATTTCAAGAGCATCGGGAACGACAAGGTGAGAGCGGCGTATAAGGAGATAGTTTGATTACAGATTACATATTACAAATTACAGATAAAAGAAATTCGAATTCTTGGCGATCTTGGCGACCTTTGCGGTGAAAAAGATTGCGACTAAAGTCGCCCGCACAGAGTTGAAGAAATAATTAGTTAAGGAGGGAGAAAATGCCGGAAGACCTGAAGAAGATGTATCGGACGATTGTGGAGGATCCGTTTCCGCCTAAGATGGAGATCAGTTTTATCGAGGACAAGGGCGAGCGTAAAACTTTGTTCTATGAAAAGGCGTTGTGGGAAATCCCGGGCGAGGGCAAGAAGGGTTTGCGCTACGGCGAGAACCCGGGGCAGCCGGCTGCGCTTTACAAGCTCGTGAACGGGAACCTGATGCTGGGCGAGGTCGAGACCATCAAGCCGGGCCTCTATCTGGCCAGCGATACCGAGCTGTTGCAAAGTGGAAAACACCCGGGCAAGATCAACCTCACCGATGTGGACAACGCGCTCAATATCCTCCGCTATTTCGCGGACAAGCCCACCTGCGTCATCGTCAAGCACAATAACCCCTGCGGCGTGGCCCGCGCCGCTTCGCTCGCCGACGCCTACTACCGCGCGTTCTACGCGGACCGGGTCGCGGCTTTCGGCGGCGCCATCGCGCTCAACCGCGAGTGCGACAAGGCCGCGGCCGAGGCCATCCTCGAACAATACGCCGAAGTGGTGGTCGCGCCCGAGTATGCGCCGGGCGTGCTCGAGATGTTCAAGGTCAAAAAAAATGTGCGCGTGATGCGGATCAAGAACATCGCGCGGCTGCAGGACTGGAAAACCTCGGCTTATGTCGAGTTCAAAAGTCTGATTGACGGCGGCCAGGTCCTCCAGCAATCGTTCCTCTCCAAGGTCCAGTCCAAGGCCGACTTGAAGCCCGCGGAGACCGAATACAAGGGCAAACTCTACAAGATCGCGCGGCTTCCCACGGAAAAAGAATACGCGGACCTCCTGTTCGGATGGTTTGTGGAACTCGGCGTCAGCTCGAACTCGGTGATCTTCGTGAAGGACGAGGCTACGGTCGGGATCGGCACGGGCGAGCAGGACCGCGTGGGCGTGGCCGAGATCGCGCGCGACAAGGCCTACCGCAAACTCGCGGACCTCTATTGCTGGCAGCAATATAAAACCCCTTATAACGATTTCACGGACGAAGGGAAGAAGCGCGAGATTGACGAGCGGGTGAAAAAGGAGCATGGCGGGATCCCCGGGAGCGCGATGGTGTCGGACGCGTTCTTCCCGTTCAAGGACGGGTGCCTGGTGGGCTTGCGCGAGGGCGTGAAAGCCGTGGTCCATCCCGGCGGCTCCGAGCGCGACTACGAAAGCATCGAGGCCTGCAACGAATACGGCGCCACCATGGTCCTCACCGGGCAGAGGTGCTTCAAACATTAAGATGTAGGGGCGAATTGCATTCGCCCGCTTATGAAAGGGCGGCCCTCCGGCCGCCCTTTTTGCCATTGACAACACTTCCGCTGTAATGTACATTATAGTCAGGAGGAATTGCCATGACCAGGATCAGCACGGTGGAAGCGCGCGACCAGTTGTCCGAAATGATCAACCGGGCCGCTTACGGCAAGGAGCGGATCGTGCTCACCCGGCGGGGCAAGGACTTGGTGGCGATGGTGCCGCTTGATGACCTCAACCTGCTCGAAGAGATGGAAGAGCGGGCGGACCTGGCCGCGGTCCGGAAGAGTTGGAAAGCGCAAGGCAGAAAGCCCCTCCAGTCTTGGGCAAAGGCCAAAAAGAAACTGGGGTTGAAATAAACCGGCTTGGCTTATGATATTAAAATCCTGGATCGAGCCTTCCGGGAACTCGCCAAGATTTCACTCCCAGACCGGAAACGGATCGCTGATCGGATTGATGCGCTCTCCGCGAATCCCCGGCCCGGCGGGTGCGAAAAATTGAAAGGGGAATTCAAGGACCATTACCGGGTCCAGGTTGGAGATTATCGCATCATTTACCATATCCAGGACCAGGCCCTGATCATCGTGGTAGTCCGCATCGGACATCGCAAAGAAGTCTATCGCTGACTTCCCATAAAAAATCCGTCGTGCCGATTGTTAGCCTGATTTTGCACCGGGCGCGGTCTGTTTCGGCCTCCCTATAAGACCCGCCCCAATTTACAAACCCCGTTTTTCAGATTAACATGAAAAGCACAAGGCCTATCCATCTTTGGCGGTCTCTCCAAATCAAACTCGGGGGAAGGTTGGCAATGAACATTTTTACCAAAGCCGGACTGCTGTTCCATATCGTCCGCTGGCGGCTGACCTGGGACCGGCATGACAGCAACTACAAGCCCGCGGGAGTGACCAATCCCAAGTTCATGTCCGCGGCCGAAGCGGTCGAGCTGATCCAGGACGGCGATTGTGTCTTTTCCTCGGGCATGGCCGCGAACGCGCGCTGCTCGATTTTTTTCTGGGCATTGAAGGAGCGGTTCCTCGCAACGCAGCACCCGCGCGACCTGACCTGGATCACGGTGGGCGCGCAAGGGAGCCGCGGCCGGACCCCGGGCACGCTGGAAGAGCTCGACTTCGAGGGGATCATCAAGCGCTGGATCGGCGGCCACCTCGAGACCTTCAAGGCGCAGCTCCGGCTCGGCCAGGCCGGCAAGCTCGAAATCCACCGCCTGCCCCAGGGCGTCGAGACTTTCCTGCTTGAGGCCCAGGCGCGGGGAGAGGACTGCCTGATCACCAGCGCCGGGGTCGGCACCACCATGGACCCGCGGGTGGACCGCGGCTCGCCGGTGGTGAAGGGCGTGGGCGAGAGTTTGATCACGGTGGCGGGCGAGCAGCTCCGCTACTGCCTGCCCAAGATCAATGTCGCCATGTTCGTGGCCGGCTATGCGGACGAGGAAGGCAATATTTACAAGAAACACATGTCCTGCGTGACCGAGAGTTACGAGAGCGCGCTCGCGGCCAAAAAGAACAACGGCAAGGTGATGGTGGGCGTCTGCTCGATCGTCCCGAAAAACGAGAAGGAAATATTCCTGCCCGCGGACAAAGTGGACGCGGTGGTGGTGAACCCGGTGGTCGAGCAGACCGGCTCGATTCCCTTCACGCGCTACTGGCCCATGTTCACCGAGGGCGCGAACGAGGACATTGACGACGCGGTCGAGCGGCTCAAGTTCGTTAACAATTTTCTCAAGATCACGCCGGTGCGGAAGGAAGTCGAATGCGCGCTGGCGCGGATGACCGCGAACCTGTTCACCAAGGTGGCGCGGCCCGGGAGCTATGTGAACATCGGGGTGGGCCTGCCGGAGGAAGTCAGCCGATTGCTTTATGAGGGCGGGCTTTATAAGGATGTAACCTTCGTGGTCGAGACCGGCGCGCTCGGCGGTCTGCCGGCCATGGGAATTTTCTTCGGCTCCGCCATCAACCCGGAAAAGATCATGACCTCCGCCCAGATTTTTCACCTCTGCTATGAAAAGCTCGATGTCACCGTGCTCGGCCTCTTGCAAGCCGACTGCGAGGGGAACATCAATGTCAGCAAGCGCGGCGAGGGCCCGATCAACTATGTTGGCGGCGGCGGCCTGCCCGACCTCGCGGCGTCGGCCAAGACCATGATCTTTGTCGGGAGCTGGATGGCGAACGCGGACCTGCGGATCGAGGACGGAAAAATGAAGATCGTGAAACCGGGCATACCCAAGTTTGTGCCGCAGGTTGACGAGATCACCTGCTCCGGCAGCCAAGCGCTCAAGCTCGGCAAGCGCGCCTATTACTGCACCAATGTCGGCATCTTCCAGTTGACCAGGCGCGGCATGGAGCTGATCGAGGTGATGCCCGGCGTGGATATCCAGAACGACATCGTCGCTCAGTGCCCGATGCGCTTTGTCCTGCCCGAATCCGGCCAAGTCCCGGTCGTGCCTGAAAATATCGTGACCGGGGAAGGGTTCAAGCTGAGCTGGCAAAAATGAAAGCCAAAATCGACAAGTTTACCCGATACCAAGAAATCATTTTGAATGCGCAGGTTCGAAATTCAAAAAGGACGTTGAAGATTATCAACCGCCTTCTGGAAAAAGACCCATCCAACACGGACTTGCTGGATTTTAAATCTTATGAGCTGCAGGGCAGAGGCCGGTTGAGCGAGTCTTTGGAGACTGCGGAATATTGTTTGCAACTGGATCCCACGAATTATTACGCATATCGGCAGATTGGGGAATTACACCATATCATGGGTCATTACAAGAAATCCCGGGAAAATTATCAAAAGGGACTTGAGATTCTAAGAGACTTGAAAGCGCGGAAGGTTAAGGAATATTTTAAGGGACAGTTGGACTTTTTGATCAAGGATTTTCAGGAGGCTTTGGACAAAGTCATCGCGCGTGAGCCTTTCAATTCGCGTTTTAAGCCGACTCGAAAGCTTAGCAAGGCGGAGCATAAAAAACGCAGAGAGAACCTGCGCGTGACAATGAGCAAGCCCTATGAAATTAGGTATCGGATCTGGGATCTGGAAGACAAGGGCAAATACGCGGAAGCTATGAAACTGGCCACCAAAATCATGCAGCTCTATAATCTGCTTCCTCATGGCTTCATGGAAGCGGGCGATCTCTACAAGAAGATGAAGAAATATGAAAAGGCTTACGAGTACTATCAAACGGCCATTACGAAAATAAAAATGGCCAAGACCGCAAGATGGGAGCAGCACTATGATGGCGAGTTTGATGATCTGATCCGGGACATCCGGGAGGAGATCGCGGAAATCCCGGCGGGGAAGCTGAAGGCCATCAGGAAAAAGTTTAAACCTGCCGGGCAAATGCAAAATAGAAAAAGCTGAAAGCCGGCCCCTGACCCCAAAACCCCAAGCGCCACTCACCTATTTGACGAGGCGCTACTCCTTATTCTGGAGTTCTGGGTCCAGAATACCAGAATAAGGGAAAGCTTTGTGAACAAGGGGGCAAGCGGGCTTGGGAAGGGGGCATGAAGCTGACTAAATTTTCTGGTCTTTCTTGATCAGCCGGTGCGTGGCCAGGGTCTCGGCCTGCTCGATTTCAAGCTGAATCCTGTCCCACTCCTGGTAGGGCGCCTCGAGCTTTTGCTGGAGGTCTTTCTTGGCGATGGTCAGTTCCATGATCTTCGCGTAGTTCGTCCCCGCCGCCGGCTCACCCGAGCAAGTCGGAATGTCGGAATGTAGATTCCGACATTCCGACTTGCTGATTTGGTTTTGATTTTAAGAGATCGGGATTATGGGATGCGCGGCGCGAAGGCCGGGCGGAAGGAGGCGCGCTTCCGGCGCGTCCGGCCTGGTCCCGGTCGTGCCTGAAAACATCGTGACCGGAAAGGGTTCAAGCTCTCCTGGCAAGGCTGAACCTTTTTTGAGAAAAAATATTTTTTGATGATAACCAACCGTTTTCCCGGATTCCCGCCGGCTGATCACATAATAGGGACCCTTCTTGATCGGCTTCCCCGTCTTCCGCTTAACCGGAATATAATGCGCGTTGATCGTCCCCCGCTCCAGCGAACGAAGCTTCCGCAATTCCCCCAATCCCGCTTTTATGACGCAGGCCCACTTGGTGACGAAATCTGCCTGGAATGTTGATAAGAGGATAAACTGATAGATTGATCGGGTTAAGGAACCAAGAATTATTCCTTCATCATTTCCGCCAGAATCTCCGAAAGATGCTTTACGCGCACCTCAAGATTTCCCGAATGACACCCGCCCCGGATTTGGAGCAAACAGCCGGGGCAGTCGAGCGCGACGAGGTTGGCATTGGATTCCTTGATCGAGGCGAGCTTCTCGGAAAGGAGCGCCTCGGAGAGTTCGGGATAGTCCATGGAGAAACTGCCGGCAAAGCCGCAGCAGGAATCCGCGTTCTTGAGTTCGAGAAAATTTTTCCCGGCCACCAGCCTGAGCAACTGCCGAGAAGGTTCACTGGCATGAAGGTGATGTTTCAGGTGACAGGATTCGTGATAGGCGAGGCGCAAGTTTGAGTTGGAAACCAATTCCCTGATTTTGGCGAAGTCATTTTCAAAAACAAATCTCCCAAAGCCCGCCACCCGCTCCGCTAATTCCTTCCCGCCGGATTTGAGCATGGTCTCGCAAGTCGGGCAAAGCGTGATCACCGGCCAGCCCAGGCTGGTCTTTTCCAAAACTTGCGCCAGCGCCTTTTCTCCGGCCTCGGGGAACCCCGCGTTTGTGGCCGGAAACCCGCAGCATCCGGCCTCGATCAGCTCCACATCATATCCAAGAAGGTCAAAGACCTTTGCCGCGGCGATCCCGATCTCCGGATAGAAATGTTCGACCAGGCATCCGGCATAAATTTGCACCGCTCCCTTTTCTACTTTTTCCTTTTTACTTTTGAAATCCTTGAACAGGCTTTGCAGCGAAGCCGGAGCGGGGGCTGGCAGGCTGCGGAATTGGTCGTATTTTCGCAGCGATCCCGGCAATTTCCTGACAAAATCGTCTTTCGCCGTGACCGCCCGGGCTGACCGGGCAAACTTGAACATGGACTGATGCAAAGCCGGATGTCCGATCACGCCGTCAAAGATCAATTCTTTAAGCAGCGGCTTTCCCAACTCCTGGTTCAGTTTCCCGCGCAAGTCCCGGATCAGGTCGGAGATGGGAATCTTAACCGCGCAGATTTCATCGCAGCGGTGGCAGCCCAGGCAAAGCCCGGCGAGTTCGCGCGACTCGCTCAGCCCGTGGATCCAGGCGGTGAGCAAAGTCCCGATCCCGCCCATGTAGATGTGCGCGAACTGCTTCCCGCCCAGCATCCGGTAAACCGGGCAGATGTTCAAACAGGCCGAGCATTTGATGCAGCGCGCAACGGGTTTGAAAACCGGGTCCGCGGCGAGCTCGGAACGGTGGTTGTCCACCAGGATGATATACTGGCTCGATGAGTGCGGCCCGGCGATGAAACTGACATAGCTGGTGATGACCTGGCCGGTGGCGTTCTTGGGCAGCAGCCGGAGCATGGCCAAGGCCTCGCGCAAACCCGGATAAATTTTCTCGAGGCTGGTGAAAACGATATGCACGGGCGGGATGGTCGAGACCAGCCGGCCATTGCCTTCGTTGGTCACCAGCATGATCGCGCCCAAGTCCGCGATCAGCGCGTTGGCCCCGGTCAATCCCGCGCCCGCCTCAAAAATCTCCTTGCGCAAGTCCTCGCGCGCCGTCCTCACCAAGAACGGCGTGTCCTCCGGGATCGGCCTGCCCAGCTTGTCCGAGAAAATCTTCGCCACTTCCTTGCGGGTGAGGTGGATCGCCGGCAGCACCATATGGGTCGGGTGGTCCTCGTCCAACTGGATGATCCACTCGCCCAGATCGGTTTCCCGGACCTCGATCCCTTGCGCAATAATGAAATCGTTGAACCGGGTTTCCTCGCTGACCATGCTCTTGGTCTTGACCAATTTTTTCACGCCGTGTTTCTTCAAAATTTTGAGCGCTTCCTGGTTGGCCTCGGCGCTGTCTTTGGCCAGGATTACTTTGCTGCCATGTCTTTCCGCCTGTTGACAAAACTGTTCTCGCAATTCGCGGCTGCGCTCGAGCGCGCAGTCCCGGATCTCGGCCAGCTCGGTTCGGAGTTTCTCGAAGTCCAGGCCCACGAAGGCGTTGTCGCGGTTCTTGAAATAGTTGGCCGCGAAATTGTCGAGCACGGTCTTGAGGTAAGGATCAACTTTTTTCATTCAAGCCCCCGGTCCAGGAGCAGGATGAAAAGCTCGGCCGGACCGTGCACGCCGACCTGGAGCTCGCACTCGATGTCCGCGGTGCGGCTCGGCCCGGAGATAAAAGCCACTTGTGGGCCGAAGCCGGAAGTTTTGGCGAGATGCTGCGAAATCAGTTCCGCAATGGATTCCGCGGCCGGCACGATCCTGCCGGTTGGGAGGATCGCCAGACAAACGAGCGAAAGGATTCCCGGCAATTTTTCCGCGTCATTGACGCTGAACTGCGCGAGGGTTCCGGTTTCCGCGAGGCCATAATCGGCAAGAATCAGCCCCAACTCGGCTTGCGCGCAATTTTGCAAATGGTCGGAATCCATTCCGATAACCAGGTCGGCCGCCTGGAATTTTTTTCGTAATGCTTCCGAGGCTGCGATGCCCCGGGGTCGCCTATCCTTCAAAAACTTGCCGATGAATTTCCGGCAGGAATCGAAATCGGAGAACCGCTCGACCCTGGCGCCGAGGGCGGCGGCCCGCTCGGTGAATTTTCGGACCAGGTCTTCCCTTTCGGACTCCATCACCATTTTTTGGCTTTCTTCGGCTCCATCTTTCTAAGGTCCAACCCGCGCTCGAAAGCGCCGATCCGATACAGGCAAATTTCCCGCAGCGACGACGGATGATGCAAGACCTCGGAAATGGATTGCGCCCCGACGGACCAGACCCCGCCGCCGCGCACCACCACCATTTTGTAATCGTGCAGAAGCTTGATCAGTTTTTCCATCTCGAATTTCGGAGGCAGGATCGGGATCACCAGGTAAAGGAAACTGCCCTCCGCGTCCACCGGCACCAGCGGTCGGGTGAGGTCCACGGCCCAACCGGCCCCCGCGCGATTGGCGCGAGCCACCAGGTTCACGGGCACCTCGGCGGCTACGGTGACTTGAGCTCTGTCGCCCTCGATTTCGGCCGAGACCACTTTGTAGTCCTTTGCCTCCGCCGCCATCAGGGCGC
>CAIUDS010000054.1 GCA_903897985.1 uncultured delta proteobacterium | reverse complement strand
CGAAGAGAAAATTGAATGAGTTGACCGAAATAAAGCAAGCGCAAATGGTCTGAAGTCTAGTTGAAACATGGTCGAAGGAGAAAAAACAGGAAGAATAGGGAATTTTTCAACACCCTGCTAGAAGGGCAAAAGCGCAGAAACGCTCGTGTTGGTCCCTGAAACCGGGAATCGCCTGAGCCATCTGCCGGATAATCCGGGGATTATCCTTGCCAGCCCGGACAAAAAAATCGGGCGCGCCGCATAAATAAACAAACATTTGATCCCAGGATTTCATTCGTCTAATTTCCCGGATCACCGCCTGAAACTTTTCCCGGCAATTTTCCGGGGTGATATTTTCCAGCAATTCTTTGATCTTACATTTCAACATTTTATTCCCTTCCTTCCGTATCTTTGCCTTGCCCATCAATTCAATTTTCGGCAATAAACCAGAACAATCAGGCGATAGTAATCCCTTTCCTCCCGGAGCAGATACCAGGGGTCTTGATGCTGTTGGACAGCGTCTTGAACCAGGAGACCGAAGAAAAAGCCGGCTTCTTTTTCATCGCCTCCGCAGGCCTGGCAAACCGGATCAAAGACCGTGCCCGATAGATGTTGATCGCTGATATCCCTTGCCGCGAAAACATCTCTTTCGCTCATAAGGCGATGAATTTCTTCGATCAACATCTGGTAATCCGGGCTGGAAAGCTTGGCCCGGTGATGATCATAGAATTCCTGATGCGGTGTTCCTTGAATCAAAATTTGCCTCTGATCGTAAAGCATTGCCATCCTCCTTTAAAAAATAAAATGGCTGGACCAATTCCAGCTTTATAGGAGTAGTATAATCGGGTTGGTGTCAGATCCGGTCAATGGGGGTGCGGATTTTTCCCGATTTTTGGGTTAGGCCAAGGGGCCGGCGCGGCGCTTTTCAAAGATGCGGTCAAATCTGGTAGAATCTGGACGATGAGCCGGAGCGCGGTTTTAAAGACCTTAATCGTCCTGGGTTTCCTGGGGCTGGTCTCCATCCGGTTTTTTCACCTCAACGCGGACCCGCCGCTCACTTTCCCGAACGGCTGGCGGGCGTATGAGCCGTTCACGGACGAGGCGGCCAAGGCCTATCAGGCGCGGAATCGCGTCCTGTTCGGGAAATGGAACACCAGCGAACTGGACCAGTACCGGTTCTGGAAGGTTCTTAGCCCGGTCTGGTGTTATCCGCTGTTTGTCTGGTTCAAGGCGTTCGGGGTATCCTACGCGAGCCTGCGGCTCTTTTCGGTGTTCTGGTTCGTGATCGGGATGATTTTGATCGCTCTGGTTTTTGCCCGAAGTCCGCTCAAGCACGCCGGGGTTTATGCGGTTTTATTTTACACTTTAAACTTTTACCTTTACATTTTCTCGCGTCTCGGCCTGATGGAAACCATGCTCAACACCTTTCTGCTTTTGGCTTTTTGCCTGCTGGTGATGAGCGCCCGGAAGAAATGGCTGTTCCCTTTAAGCCTGCTCGCTTTTCTCGCCGCCTACTTCTTAAAGCAGAACGCCCTGCTCCTCGCCCCGGTTTTCCTGGTCGGATATTTCTTCGCGTTCGGCAGCCCGCTGCGGAAGAGCTTCTGGAAGAGTCCGGCCAACTATGCCAGCCTCGCGCTCGCGCTCGTCATCCTCGGCCTGCTCATTTATCTCGAGCATGATCCGACCTACCGGCTTTACACCATGATGAACCTCCGGCACGGCTACGG
>CAIUDS010000053.1 GCA_903897985.1 uncultured delta proteobacterium | reverse complement strand
TAGAGTTCGAGCACCAGCCGGGCCGGGTTTTTCAACTGGAAGGCATTGTAATCCGGAGGCGTTCCGTCCATCACCAACATGATCTTGGTGCGATCGTCTTCCTCGGAAAGCGCGATGTCGAGCAGCTTGGCCGCAACCTTGCCGCTCGGGACCTCGCTCACCGTGGCGCCGGCCTGGACGCCGGAGCTTGCCGGGGCCGTCTCTTCCACCTCTTCCACCGGGCCGGCGTTAAGCGCGGGTTCGGCCTGCGCCAGGGGCTCGGCCAGTTGATGCTCCGCGGATTTCTCCACGATCAGCTTTCCGGAGCCGCCGCCATAGAGGTCCTGGTTGGGGGTCGCGCTTTCCGGCTTGAGACTGACCAGGAGCCGACTGCCCTCGCGGCTGACCTCATAGGCCATCATTTTATCCAGGCCGATTTCCACCTGGACCACCGGGGTTCCCTTTTCCGCGCCCACCTTGATCAAGTTGACGATGCCGTCGTTGACCTTAAGTTGCGCCGGCACTTCCTTCTTGATCTTGGCGTCGGAGAAGTCAACCATGATCCGGATGGGATCGAGCGGCCGGTAAATGCTATAGGTTGCAGGATAAGTGGTGGTAATGATCACCTGGGGAAGCTGGTTCACCTGCGCAATTTCAACCTTCTCGATCGAGTTAAACTCGGGCAGGTTATTCGATTTTGCCCCCAGCGAAAAGGCCAGGCATAGCACCGCCAAGGCAAGCCAGATCCTGCTCATCGTTTTTCCGCCTTCCACTTTTGAACTCGCCATTTAGCTCCTCCTTACTTGTTTTTGCCCATCTTCATATTTCAAGCCGATGGGATCTCCCCCGCTACTTCAAAAGGCCCGGGGGAGCGTTTTCCGTTTCCATCCTTAAAAATTTTTCCACGATCCGGATCTTGCTCAGATCCACCGGGTCCAAATACTGCTCCTCGACGAGGATTCCGTCGCTCTTGATCTCTTTGACCCCGCCACTGTTGATTCCGATGATATCTCCCACCTTGACAAACCAGTCGGAGTTGTCGGGCAGGATGATATGGGCCACATTATTGGCGCCACCGCCGAGCACGATCCCGTCAATCCACATCTGCTCCAAGGGATATTTCCGCAGCGGATACGGCTCCGGACCGCGCGCCGCGGGGAGCTTGAAGGGATCGCGTTTATCGGTGGGATCATAGCTCCAGACCAATTTGGTTTCCTTGCCTTCCTCTTCCGAGGGCGGAGGCGCCACGACTTCCGGCTTTTTCGCGCCGGCGGGGCTGGAGGAAATACTGCCGCCGCCGCAAGCCGCCAGGCCGAGCATGACGACCAGGATTCCCGCGGTCATCAGCCACCCGCCCAGTTTTATCTTATTGCTCTCCATGTCATCTCCTCTTCCAGGAATATTATTTCTCGGTTTCCTTTTCCGGCGCCGGGGCCGCTTTTTTGACCCCGCCCTTTTTCTTGGTTTCGCTGGCCGGGGTTTCCGCGACTTCCTTGAAGCGGTAGGCGACCAGGGTGCAGGTCACATCGAGCTGGCCGTTCTTATCGCCTCTGAGGGACAGGCCCTCGATGTTGACAATTCTTTCCAGCCGGGCCAGTTCGTCGAGGAAGATCAACAAGGGAAAGAAACCGCCCTGCATTTTCATATTCACCGGGACTTCCACATACAGGCTCTGGGGCTGCTCGGTCCCGCGCTCAAAGTTGATGATGTCTATGGCGTTGGTCTTGGCCCGGGCGGTCACTTCCTTGAGCAGGGCGTCCATCTGGGACTTGCTGGGCAATTTGGTCATGGCCTGGTCCAGACGCGCCTTGAGCGCGGTGTTCTGCTTCTCGAACTTGGGCAGGTCCCGCTCCACGGTTCTGAGGTCGGTGGTCTGCTTGTCCAGCTGGCTGATGCTGCCCTTGAGCTCGGTAATCTTGTTCTTGTAGCTGCGGTCCAGGGTGAAAAAGTAAAAGATAATGATGACCAGGCTCGCCGCCGTCAGGATCAGGGCCTTCTGGTACCAAGGCAATTTGATCAGCCGATCCGCTTTGAGATAATCCCCGAGTGCCATGCTTGTCCTCCTTAACCAGCCTCAGCCTCGGCCTTGGGAGGCTTGGTAATGGTTATGCTCATTTCATACTTGAAATAGGTGCCCGTTTCTTCGCCGCCGGCCTGTTTGGTGATTTTTTTGAGCACAACCGCGGTGAAGAATTTGTTTCTTTTTTCCAGATTGGAGATTAAATTCCCCACCTGGTCCTTATCCTGGGCGCCGCCCTTGATTTCCCAGTTGCCGGAATAAATGGAGGCGCCGCCCTTGCCGCCCTTGGGGGTGTCCAGGGTGGTGATCCACACGCCCTCGGGCATGGCCTCGCTCAACTGGTCCAGGATCTGCAGGTACCAGTCGCGGCCGGTTTCCAGGTCGGTGATGACGGTTATTTTTTGCTGGAGATTTTCGTTGTCCTTTTTGAACTGCTCCACCTTTTTCTGGGTTTCCTGCAGCCGGGTCAGGTCTCTTTGCTTCTGGGCGATTTCCTCGTTCAACCGGTTAATGTTGCCCCGGCGCGAAAAGGCGATATATCCGATGCCCACGAACACGATCACGAAGACGATCACCACCGCCACCAACTGGTTTTGCGCGTTCGCCCGTTTTTTGGCTTCCTTTACCGCCAGTAAGTTTATCTTGATCATCTGTCGCCTGCCCTCCTTAAGGCTAATCCGATTGCAATCGCGGCCTGCGGGCCGATCTCCTCCAGATAGGCCGGGTCAAAATGCTTGGGGTTGCGCTCGAGGTTGCGGAACGGGTCCAGGATCTCGACCGGCATATTCTGGTTCTTGCCGATGGACTCGGCCAGGCCGGAAATGCGGCAACTGCCCCCGCACAGCCAGATCTTATTGATATGGGCGTCCGCCGGCGCGGCCGCGGAGTAGAAGTCCAGGCTGCGCGCGATTTCGCTCGCGATCTGCTCGCTCACTTCCCGGATCACCATGTCCACTTCCTTGCGCATGACCTCCTCGGTGTCCCCCTTGCCCGAACCGCCCTTTTTCAGGAGTTCCGCGTCCTCGTAGCCCACGCTCAACTGTTTCTGGATTTCCTCGGTGAACAGATTGCCGCCCATGGAGATGTCGCGGCTGAAGGTATAAAGCCCGCCCCGCACCACCACGATATTGATCAGGTTGGCCCCCACATTGACCAGGGCGATCACTTCATTTTCCATGATCGGGTAGTTGATCTCATACATGTTCTGGAGCGTAAAGGCGTCCACATCCACCACCACCGGGGTCAGGCCGGCCTCGCTCAAAACCGACACATAATCGTTGATGATTTCCTTTTTGGCCGCCACCAGCAGCACTTCCATGTTGCCCTCGGCGTCGCCGGGGTTGAGGATCTGGAAATCGAGGTTGACATCGGAGATTTCAAACGGGATGTATTGGGCGGCTTCCCATTGGATCTGCTCCTCCAGTTGCTCGACCGTCATCGCGGGCATGGTGATCTTGCGGATCATGACCGACTGCCCGCTCACCGAGGTGACCACCTCCTTGGTCTTGATCTTGCGCTCGGAGAGCAGCGTCCCGATCGCATCCACGATGGCGCCGGTGTTCATGATCGCGCCGTCCACGATCACTTCCGGAGGAATGGAGACCATCCCGAAATTAACCAGTTGATACCCTTTCTTGGCCTCCTTGAGTTCCGCCACCTTGATGGCGCTGGAGCCGATATCGAGCCCGAGCGCGGCTTTTTTCCCCCCGAAGATACCCATTTATCCTTCTCCTTTGCTTAAGCGTTTCCCGCTACTCCCCAATTCTAATGACGCGCCCGCCTTTGCCCCCGATTCAAAAATATTCTCCACCGCGCTATCCCTCCGCCGCCCGCTTCCGAATTCTGACCGATTTTCCTTGAACCTGCGGTCCGGTATCCCGACCCGTGAAAACCTTGTCTTTCTCGGTAAGCTTGAAACCCAGGGCGAGAATGATCTTGCGTTTGGTGTCCATCCGGCAATCCATGCCTCGTTCCACCCGGTCAATCGTGAGCGCGCTGATCCCCGCCTTCCGGGCTAATTCGGCCTTGCTCATCAGTAAAGACTCCCGAATGACACGAACATTATTTTTTCCCATTGGTCCCTACCCCACTCCTTGTTTTTTTGCCCTTGCTCAATAACCCGAGTTCTTTTCCAATTATAGTATGCTATGCTTTTGCTTCATTTGTCAAGTAATTTCTATAATTTCTTATAATTTTACCTAATTTGATGGCAATTTAACATAAATATAGTGGTCGGTTTTTAGACGCCACTAAATCTTGGGGCTGGGTCGGCTCGGGCGCTTAAGCCTAAAATCGGGAAAAATTGCTAAATTATCGCCTC
>CAIUDS010000052.1 GCA_903897985.1 uncultured delta proteobacterium | reverse complement strand
TCCCGGTTTTCCCCGGCCAGGCCCTCCCGTTCGGACCGGGCCGCGCTCAATTCGTCCTGTAACTTCTGTTTCTCCCGCTCCAGCCGGATAATCCGTTCCTCCAAAACCGCGATCGCCTTTTTCCATTTCTCTTGCAGACGACGATATTGCTGCGCGCGCTCCCGCACCAGGGTTTGAACAAACTCCAGTTCGTTCTTTAGTTGC
Source organism: uncultured delta proteobacterium (assembly GCA_903897985.1). Taxonomy (GTDB): domain Bacteria; phylum RBG-13-61-14; class RBG-13-61-14; order RBG-13-61-14; family DRUE01; genus CAIYYW01. The sequence continues at coordinate 1,459 of CAIUDS010000052.1, read as the reverse complement.
TCCGGCGACAGGTCCTTGAGCTCGGGCGCGAAATCAATTTCCTGCTCCGGCTGCGCCAGCTCCTCGCTCAGCCGGCCGAAAAGCTCTTGCAGCTCCTTTTCCACCGCGCCCTGCAAAGACGGACTCGAACCCTCTCGCTCGGAACCATCCCGCGAAATTTTTTCCATCTCCATGCGCAAAGTCGAACTGGTTTCCTCCGGATCAAAACCCGTCAGGTTCTCGATCCGCCGCAGAAGATCGTTGTCCTCCAAGGGCTTGCGCGCGTAATCATCGGCCTTGTATTTCAGCCGCCGCAATTTCTCCAGGCTGTCCGCATCCGCCCCGCTCACCAGAAAAATCACCGGGATTTTTTTCCATTCCCGCCGGGTCTTCATTTCCTTGAGCAGGCCCAGGCCGTCCGGGATCAGGTTCCCGCTCTCGCCGATCAGGTCGCGGCTGAGCAGGACCAGGTCCGGGACAAACCGGTCAATTTCCGACCGGGCCTCTTCCAGGTTGTTGGCGCCGGCGACCTCGAAATTCGAGTTCTCCAGGAACGGCATCACCATCCTGACGAAATCATGGTCCCCGTCTATGATCAGGATTTTTCTCAAAACCGGCTCCTCAAAGCTCGATCACCATGCCATCATAAGCCAATTCCACCTGATGGGAAACAAAAAAATCAGTCTCTTCCGGATCGAAGCAGTGGCTCAAATGCGTAAGCAACGCCCGTTCCGGCTTGAGCCGCTGAATTTCTTCAAGCGCCTGGCTGAAGCTGAAATGGGTCGGATGCGGCCGGAAGCGGAGCGCGCCCAGGATCAGGAGTTTCAAACCCCGTAGCGCTTCCCGGCTCGCGTCCGGGATGGCGGAGCAATCGGTGAGATACGCGAAATCCCCGAGCCGGTATCCGTAAATGCTCTGCTTGCCGTGAAAAATCTCGATGGGCAAAACCTTGATCCCGGACAACTTGAACCCGCCTTTGAGCACATGCGCCTCAAGCATGGGCTTGCCCCCGCCGACCGGGGCCGCCGGGTCCCAGATGTAATCGAAGATTTTCTTGATCCGGCCGATGGTTTTTTTGTTGCCGTAAATCGGGATCACGCCTTCCTGTAAAAAATTGAAAATCCGGAGCTCGTCCAGCCCGAAAACATGGTCGGCATGATCGTGCGTGTAAAGCACCGCGTCAATCCGCGTGATCCGGTTCTCGAGCGCCTGCTGGTGCAAGTCCGGAGGCGTGTCAATCAGAATGTTCTTGCCCGCAACCGAGACCAGCGCCGAAGTCCGAGTCCGCTTATTCCGGCGGTCCTGCGACCGGCAGACATTGCATTCGCAACCCACCACCGGGACCCCGGTGCTCGTGGCTGAACCTAAAACCGTTACTTTCATCGCTTTCATTTTAACACCAAATCGCCCCTGCTCAACCCGTCAGTGCGGCGGGACATTCCTGTCCCGCGACCCTAAAATGCTCTGAATACACCACTCC
>CAIUDS010000051.1 GCA_903897985.1 uncultured delta proteobacterium | reverse complement strand
TCGAGAAAGTCATCGCCACTCCGCATATAAGCGAGAAAGCCGGGTATCTCCCGACTCGCTTCGAGATCGAGGAAAAAGTTTCGGGCCTGAACCGGACCCTGAAGGACGAGGGAGTTCCGCTCGAGCTTTTCCCGGGCGCGGAATATTACATGGAATCTTCGTTCGTGAGCCTGGCGGAGCGGCGCTGGCCTCTGACTCATATCAACGGCACCTTCTACATCCTGATCGAGATGCCCGCGCTCTTTCTCACGCCCAATATGGGGCTGAGCTTTTTCAACCTCTCGGTCAAGAACCCGGAACTCAAGAAGGTGCTACCCTTCATCCGCCTGATCCTGGCGCACCCGGAGCGCAACGAGGAAGTGATCAAACGACCGGAGGCCTGTGTCCAGGGCTTCAAGGAACAGGGAATCTATATCCAGATGAATATCTCCAGCCTGCTCGGATATTACGGCAAGACCGTGAAAAAGTGCGCCGAGGTCCTGCTCAAGGCCAAATTGGTTGACTTGGCCGCCACCGACGCCCACTCGCCGGACCAACTCGCCACCCTGTTCCCCCAGGCGCTCGAGCGGCTGGAAAAGCTGGCTGGGCGGAAAGCCATTGAGGTGCTCTTGAAAATCAATCCCGGGAAAATCCTGATCGGGGAAACCCTGGAGCCCTTTTATTGATGGCTAAAAAAAATAACCTGCGGACCGGAGAAATCTGGCCCGTGCTCATCACCGGCGGCCGGGGCACCCGCTTCTGGCCCCTGAGCCGCAAAAGCAGGCCCAAGCCCCTGCTCGCCCTGGGCTCGGACCGGCCCATGATCGCCGCGGTCTGCGCTCTGCTCGAGCCGCTTTCCGGCCCGGAGCAAATCTTTATCGCCACTTCCCGCGAGCTCGCGCCGGCCTTGAAAAAAATCCTGCCCTCAATCCCGGCCAAAAATTATGCGCTCGAGCCGGAGCCGAGGGACACGGCGCCCGCGCTCGGGCTCAGTCTGGCCTTGAGCTCAAGGCGGCTGGACCCTGCGCAACCCGAGCCGGCCCTGGCTTTTATTCCCTCCGATATGCATGTGCATAAAAGGGCCGCGTTCCGCAAAGCGCTCAAAACCGCGGGCGCGCTCGCCCGCAGCCGCGACCTGATCGTGGTCATCGGGGTCAAACCCGATTTTCCCAACCCCGCCTACGGATACCTCCAGCCCGGCCCCCCGCTCGGCGGGCGCGCGAATATATTCATGCTGAAAAAGTTCCATGAAAAACCGGACCTCAAGACCGCGCGCCGATATTTAAGGCGGGGCTTCTTCTGGAACGCCGGTATCTTTGTCGTCCGGCCCGGGGTTTTATGGGAAGCCTTCCGTCGGCATCAGCCGGAAACCTATGCCCGGCTTCAAAGAATTCTCCGGGCGCCCGCGGCGCGGCTGGAACGGGTGGTTAAAAAGGAATTTCCTCGACTACAGAAAACCTCGTTCGATTACGCGATCATGGAGCAGTGGAAAGCGACCGCGATGGTGACCGGGGATTTCGGCTGGAGCGACCTGGGCGGTTTCCCGGCGCTCGACCGGATTGCGGGCAAGGGTCGGATCAAGAACCTGGGCTCGGGCCGGCTGGTCACGGCGGCGTCGGACCGGCTTTTGGTGCTGACCCGGAAATTGACCGCGGCGGTGGGGGTAAAGGACCTGGTGATCGTGGAGACGGAGGACGCGATCCTGGTCATGGACCGCGAGAGCGAGCCGGAGCTCAAGCGGCTGGTGCTCGAGCTCGAGCGCCTGGGCCTCAAGCAGTATCTCTGAGGAGGTGGAGCGTTGAAAATTTTGGTGACCGGGGGCGCGGGGTTCATTGCCTCGCATATCGCGGAGGCCTGTCTGGCCCGGGGCCACCGGGTGGTGGTGGTGGATGATTTGAGTCGGGGAAAAATCGAGCAGGTCCCGACCAAGGCTCGGTTCTACCGCGCGGACATCTGCGATCTCCGGAAAATGGAAAAAATCTTCCGGCAGGAAAAACCTCAAATCGTGAACCATCACGCGGCCCAGATTGAAGTTCGCAAAAGCGTGGCCGACCCGGCCCTTGATGCCCGGATCAACATCCTGGGCTCGCTCAACCTGCTCGAGCTTTCCCTCCGCGCCGGCGTCAAGAAATTCATTCTGGCGTCCACCGGCGGCGCGCTCTACGGCGAGCAGGATTATTTCCCGGCCGATGAAAAGCATCCGATCCGGCCCCGGTCTCCCTACGGCATCGCCAAGCGCGCGGTGGAGATGTATCTTTATTATTACCGCGCGGTCCACGGGCTGAACTATGTCGCGCTCCGCTACAGCAATGTCTACGGCCCGCGGCAGGACCCGTTCGGAGAGGCCGGGGTGGTCGCGATCTTTTGCGAAAACCTCTGGCGCCGTCAAATTCCGACCATCAACGGCGCGGGCAAACAGACCCGCGATTTCGTGTTCGTGGAGGATGTGGTCAGGGCCAACCTGGCCGCGCTCAAGCCGGGCGTTTCGGGCGAATTCAATATCGCGACCGGGATCGAGACCTCGGTCAACCGCGTCTTCGCGCTGCTTGCTCAAGCGGTCGGCTCCAAGGTGAAGCCCGTCCACGCCGCGGCCAAAAAGGGCGAGCAAATGAGGAGCGTGCTGGATTATTCATTGGCCCGCAAGGTCTTGGGCTGGGCGCCCAAGGTGAACCTCGGACAAGGCCTCAAACTAACCGCGGAATATTTCAAACCCTGAGCCCTAACAGGGTGTTAAAAATGGCTCCAGCGCCCCTTTGTGTCATTCCCGGCTTGACCG
>CAIUDS010000050.1 GCA_903897985.1 uncultured delta proteobacterium | reverse complement strand
GCATCGGCGCCCAGATCCTGAAAGACCTGGGCGTGCGCAAGATGCGCGAGCTGACCAATAACCCGAAAAAAATCGTGGCGCTGGAAGGATTCGAGTTGGAGCTCGTGGAGCGGGTCCCGATTGAGGTCCACCCCAACGACCGAAACCTGGAGTATCTGAAGACCAAAAAAGAAAAGCTTGGACATCTGCTCAGTCTGAACCTGAAAGATTGAGAAAGGAGGCGAACTTGAAGGAGATCGTGGGCAAGCTGGAGGCGAAGGGTCTGAAATTCGCGGTGGTGGTTAGCCGGTTTAATGAATTGATCACGGGCCGGCTGCTGGACGGATGCCTGGACGCGCTGGACCGGCTGGGCGCCAACAAGAATGACATCGCGATCGTCCGGGTGCCCGGCTCGTTTGAAATCCCGCAGGCCGCGCTTAAGCTGGCGCAAAGCGACAAGTATGACGCGGTGATCTGCCTGGGCGCGCTGATCCGCGGGCAGACCCCCCATTTCGATTACCTGAGCGCGGAGGTGACCAAGGGCATTGCCCAAACCGCCCTGCAAACCGGGGTCGCCGTCAGCTATGGCGTGATCACCGCGGATACCCTGGAGCAGGCCATCGAGCGGGCCGGAAGCAAGAGCGGCAATAAAGGATTTTCCGCGGCCATGTCCGCGGTGGAGATGGCCCAGGTTTTCAAACAAATTTGAAAAAACCTTGTCCAATTTCATGGCAAACTAGTTAATATGGGCAAAAGACGCAAAGCACGCGAACTCGCGCTCCAGGCTCTCTACCAGATGGACTTTCACGGCCGGGAAGACCTGCCCGAACTGGACCTATTCTGGGAAGAACAGAAAGCCGGCCCGGAAACCCGTCAGTTCGCTCAGAAACTGGTTGCAGGAGCGTCGAACCGGCAGGATGAAATCAACCGGCTGATTGAAGAGCATTCCGAGCACTGGAAACTTTCCCGCATGAACCGCATTGACCGGAATATCCTGAGGATCGCGGTGCTGGAATTGCTGGAAATGGATGACATCCCCTGCAAGGTGACCATTGACGAGGCGATCGAGCTGGGCAAAAAATACGGCGCCAGCGAATCCGGGGCCTTTATCAACGGCATCCTCGACCAGATCCTGAAAAGCCTGGTCAAGGCTCAGAAAATCAGCAAACGGGAACGCCGATGAAGATCGTCACCTGCGCCTACCCGCCGGACTGGTCGTTGCGGGAAACCATTGTCCTGCCCGTGTTCGTGGACCAGGTGCCTCCCCGGGGCGCCACCGGCAGAATTGATTTCCGGCTCCGCGGCCTGATCAGCGGACTCGCGCTCCAAGAGCTTTTTGAAGGAAACGGCGACTGGCTCCTGATTGACAAAAACCGGCCGCTGGCTCCGCAAATTTTTCTGATCTCCCTGGGCCATAGCCGCGAGCTATCCCTGCCTACGGTTGACGCCTGGCTGGGAAAAGCCTGCTCCACGCTGGTCGCGGCCGGCGCCCGCAACTGCTCGCTGGCGATCGGCGATCTGTTCCGCGAGAATTTTTCGCTCAAGGAATTTTCCGAGAGCGTAATCAAGGCCCTGATCGCCGAGCCGCTGGAAAAGGTCAAGCTTTATGCCGGCTATGGGCTCGCGGAAATGCTCGGCTCGGAACTAAGCCGCTGGGTGTCTCATCTCCGGCCGGGAAAACCGGTCGAGCTCTCCACCGACCTGCTGCCCGAATTCTTCGAGGAGAAATAATGGCGGGCCGGTTGGTGATCGCGGCGCTGGCCGTTCTGCTGTTCGCCAATGCGCTCTTTCTCCAGGGCCGGCTCGATTCCCTGCGCGGGGCGCCCGCGCTCCGGGAAAACTCGCTGGTCGTTTTTCCCAAACCCGGCCTGGTTCGGTCCTTAAGCCTGGGGCATGCCAATTTGGTCGCGGATTATTACTGGCTCAAGACCATCCAATACCTCGGCGCCATCATCCTGGAAAAGGACAAGCCGTTTCAGATCTGGAGATACGCCGACTTTATTACCGAGCTCTCTCCGCAGTTCCTGGAAGCATATTATTACCCCGCGGTGACCATGATTACCTACCGGATCACGCCCTCCGAGAACCTGGATTTGCTTGAGAAAGGCAGGAAAAATCTTCCGGACAGCAAAGACCTCGCCTTTCTGCTCGGGTTTGTCTATTATTTCTTTGACCAGGACAACGAACAGGCCGCGCAGAATTTGGATGACGCGGCCCGGCTCTCCGGCTATGCTCCTTACGCGATCCTGGCCGCGCGCATCCGGTCGGAGGGTGGAGACCCCGGCATCAGCCAATCCATCCTGGCCGAGATGAGCAAAGACCCCCGGACCCGGAACTGGGGCCCGCAGATCCAGGACATGATGAACGGCATGGAACAGAAAAAACAACTGGATTTTCTTAACCGCAAACTCGAGGAATACCGGCAGAAATATGGAGATTACCCGAAAGATCTTTCCGACCTGGTCAAATCGGAGCTGGTTCAGCCGCAGGAGTTGCCGCAAGATCCATTTGGTGGAAAATATTATATAGATCCGGCGAGTCATCAGGTCAAAAGCGCCAAACCTTACTATGTTGGGGTTTATCGGTCGAAGGAATTCAGATAATGATTAAGATCGAAAACTTGCATAAAACCTTTTTTGTCGGCTTTCGCAGAAAGCGGGTCGAGGCCCTGCGCGGCTTGAGCCTGGAAGTGGACAAGGGGGAAATCTTCGGATTCCTCGGACCCAACGGCGCCGGCAAGACCACCATCATTAAAATCCTGGCCGGGCTGATCCGGCCCACCGCGGGCAAGGCTTTTGTCATGGGCAAACCGGCCGGGGAAGTTGAAAGCAAGAATAAAATAGGATTTCTGCCCGAGCAGCCCGACTTCTACCAGTACCTCTCCGGCGAGGAATTCCTGAATTTCTGCGCCCGCTTTTTCCCGATCAGCCACCGCGAGCGGAAGCAGCGCATCAATCGCCTCCTCGACCAGGTCGGCCTCGAACGCTCGCGCAAATTGGCGCTCCGCAAATACTCCAAGGGCATGCTCCAGAGGATCGGCCTGGCCCAGGCGCTGATTAATGACCCGGAACTGGTGATCCTGGACGAGCCCATGAGCGGCCTGGACCCGATCGGCCGGAAAGAAATCCGGGACCTGATCGCCAGCCTCAAGCAGCAAGGCAAAACCGTGTTTTTCAATACCCATATTTTAAGCGATGTCGAGGTTATCTGCGACCGGGTCGGGATCATCCACCTGGGACGCTTGCTCAAGGTCGGCCCGGTCAAAGAGCTGTCCTCCGCCACCATCCAAAGCTGGGAAATCCAGGCCGAGGTCCGCGGGGAGGAATTGAAAAAAGACCTGGAAGCGCGGGGGAAGCGGGGAGAAATTGCCATTACCTGGCAAGGCGAGCATGCCCTGGTCCGGGTCAATGACGAGGAAAAAGCGCAAGCGCTGGTGAAAATGATTCTGGAAAAAGGCGGGCACCTCACCGAGTATTTCGTGCACCGGCAGAACCTGGAGGACTATTTCTGGAAAGCGGTGGGGGCGAGCGGGGAAAAATGAAAAAAGTTTGGATCATTGCGGCCAATACCTTCCGCGAGAATATCCGGGACCGGATCCTTTACAACCTGCTGGTGTTCGCCCTGATCATGATCCTGATGTCCCTCGCCCTGGTCCAACTCTCGACCGGAGAATGGCAGCGCATCACCGTGGATGTGGGCCTGAGCGGGATTTCCATCTTCGGCAGTCTCATGGCCATCTTCCTCGGAATCAGCCTGGTCAGCAAAGAAATCGAGCGGCGCACCATTTACACCCTGCTGTCCAAGCCAGTCTCCCGCGCGCGCTTCATGCTCGGCAAATACCTCGGACTGGTCTTCACCATCATGGTCAATCTGGCGATCATGGTGGCGGTCTATCTGATCGTGCTCTTTTTCCTCAAATGTTATTTCGACTGGTCCCAGGCCCAGGCCATCATCCTGATCCTGGTCAAGCTCCTGATCGTGGTCGCGGTCGCGCTGTTCTTTTCCACTTTCACCACCCCCACGCTTTCCGCCATCTTCACCCTCTCCATCTTCGTGATCGGCCACCTGACCAATGACATCAAGACCTTTAGCGAGCGGGCCGGAAAACCGCTCGTCCAATACTTCGGCCAGGCCATCTACTACCTTATCCCCAACCTGTCAAATTATTCCTGGCTCGACAGCGCCACTTATGGAGAAATAATGCCCGCCAAAACTTTCCTCCTGACCCTGCTGGCCGGAATCTTCACCGCCGGATTCATCCTGGCCCTGGCCAGCTTGATCCTGGACCGGAAAGATTTTGCCTGAGCCGGGCGAGGACGAACTTTGTCCAAAAAGATTCCGCCCCAATACCTTGAATTTTTTTTCCTCGCCGGCCTCCTGCTCCGATTCTTGATTTCCGGCCGGATTTATTACTGGTCCAATTACCTGTTCCTGGCCTGGTTCAGTCTTGCTTATTTCCTGGCGCTGCTCGGGAAAAAAACTTCCTTCCCTTTGCCCAGGCTGCTCCGGCTCGGGTTGGGATTGTTCTTCGGCGGCCTGATCATCTCCATGCCCTTCGGCCTCCAGCAGGTTTATTCGGCCCGCGAACTGGTCATCTTTCTTTCCTACCTGTTCATTTTTCTTTCCGGGGTGGAGCTGCTGGACGAGCAAAAGATCGGCCGGCTGATCCTGCTGGTCATATTCGCGGCGGCCCTGTCCGCGCTCGTCGGGCTGAGACAATACTTTGGCGGCTTGGAAAACCTGGCCGGATTCGGGGACGCGGGCGACTTCGCCCTGGTCGAACAGGTGCAACTTAAGAGGATTTTCGGACTGACCTTTTCCCCGGACTTCTTCTCCTGCTTCCTGGCCGCAAGCCTGGTCCTGCTTCCAGGATGTTACCGGCAAATGGTTGAAGGCACCGGGAGCAGGAAGGCCTTGAACCTCGCCTTGCTTGGTCTGCTCATCCTTGTGCTGCTCGCGGCCATGGTCCTGTCCAAGTCCATCGGCGGTTTGCTCTCGCTTATGATCGGAGTCCTGGCCCTCATTTATCTCCGATTCCCTAAATCCAGCTCCGGCAGGAAAACCATCGCAGTCGCGCTCGCCCTGGTCATGCTCACGGCCGGGTTTTGCGCGTTTTTTATTTATCACCGCCGGTCACTGATCTTCGAGCCGGGATCCAACCCGGTTTTGCTCCGCCTATATAATTTCTCAGCCGGCGCAAAAGTCTTTCGGGAGCGGCCGTTTCTGGGAGTGGGTCTGGGCGATTTCTGGATCGCCTACCCCAAATACCGCCAACCCCAGGCCAATGAGGCGCGGTACGCGCACAACAATTTCCTCCAAGTCTTGGCCGAGGCGGGCCCGATTGCGGAAGCCGGCCTGTTGCTGCTGATTTTGTATCCGCTGCTCGGGCTGAAGAAAATTAAGGCCGGGAACGATCCCGCCCTGAGCTCCATTTTCAGCGCGCTGCTCGTGCTCGGATCGCACTGGCTCTGGGATTACGGGCTTTATGTTCCCGAACTCGCCTCGGTTTTCTTGGTCCTGCTTTCCGCCCTGACGCTCAAGCGCGAAGGGCAAGAAATTCCGCGCCAACTTTC
>CAIUDS010000049.1 GCA_903897985.1 uncultured delta proteobacterium | reverse complement strand
TGTCTTGAGCCGTGTCTCCGTTAACAGACGGCACCGCTCTCATCACGCCCGGCATCAGCCGGGTCTGGCCTCCGGCCCATCTAATCAAGACCCAGATCCGATCAAATCTAATGTTGTTGCCATTTTGAACATCCACATCCCGGTTGATGAATCTCAAATCCATGGCTTGCAGCGTCGCCAGGGTGGCGCCGGACGGCAGGGTGATGACTTGATTATATACCGTGTCCACTGTGGGGACGGGGTTGGGAACGGCTCCGTTCTGGGTCCAGGTCCCGCCTTCATTAAGGCTGACATACAAACTTTCGCCGGTGACGTTGTAATTAGCTCCTTGCGCATTGATTTCATATTGAACCGTTGCGCCGGTAAGCACGGTGCCGGAACCGGGGAGCGCCGTGGAACCGGTGCTCAGGACCCAGGAATTTACCCACAGAGTGTTGAGAGGACCAGCATCATCCATGCCTCTAGCAAAATAGTAGGTGTTATTGGTGGTCTGAATAGCCGCCAGAGCCTGTCCGGTATTGTCCCCGTTCAACTTTTCATGACTCGGGAAAATGCTTGCGGTGACTAAGTTGCTGCCCGGTTGATAGGGCGCGCAGGTGGCAACGGTGTTTCCCGTCAGGATATTGACGGTCTCGCCATCGGTGACGGCGTTATAGGCGGTCCAGGAGATCTTCTCGTTGCAGGGAGCGCCGGCCGCGGCATACATGCAGGTAGCGGTGGTCAGGGTCCCGCATCCGGCCGGATCGTTCCAAGTCCCGTCCGGATTGCCGCACATGGCCTCGGGCGAGCAGGCGCCTTCGCTCCAGGTAACCGTGCTGTTAATGCCGAAATCGGTATTCGGCGACCAATTGACCAAGACTACCGGTCCCTCGGGCTTGACATCCACCGCGGTGATGGTGTCATCGTTGGCGCAGTTATAGGTGTCCGGAGAAACCGTGGTTCCCCAGGTAATAGCAATATTGCAAGCCCAGTTGCTGCGGTCGCAGTCTTTTTCACTGCATCCGCCGGTGCTCAGGGTGGGCTGGGTGCAATCCGTTCCGCTTACCACGGCGTTAGCATCCGCGCTCACGCAATTGCCGCTCTCATTCCAGGCATACAGGCATCCCAAAGCGGAAGCGGTCCCTTCCGTCACGGTGCCGATGGAGCAACTGGCGGCCCCGGTCATGAAGTCGCCATCGTCCGCGCAGGCATAGGAACCCGTGGCCGCGGTCTTGGCCGAGGAGATGGTGCAGGTCCGGCCGGTGTCATTGCCGCAGAGTTCGTCGCATTGGCCGTTCGGGCCGGCCACTTTGGAACAAGCCGTGCCGCTTATGATGGCGTCGGTATCCGCATTATCAGTGGTGTCATTGCAGGGGCTGTCCTCGGACCAGTCATAGACGCAGCCCAAGGCCGAGGAATCGCCCTCGTTCATCGGGCCAATCGAGCAGGTCATGCTGGTGATGGTGTCGCCTTCATCCGCGGCGATGAAGGTGTCGGTGCCCGCGGCCTTGGCCGACCCGATGATGCAGACGCCGGAGTCATTGCCGCAGAGTTCGGCCGCGCATCCGTATCCGCCCGCGCCCTTGCTGCAGTTGGCGGCGCCGGCCACCGTCACATCGGTGTTGGCGATATCGTCGGTGTCATCGCAGTTGCCGCCTTCGGTCCAGGCATACACGCATCCCAGGGCCGTGCAATCGGTCGCCGGATCGGCGATCGGGCCTTCGAGGTCGGAAACGATGCTGCAAAACGGGGCCGTGATCGCGTCGCCGTCGTCCGCGGCGATAAAGGAATCGGTCGAAGAGGTCGTGGTCCAGGTGATGTTGCAGATACCGCTGTCATTGCCGCAGAGTTCCGCGGCGCAGCCATAGGCGGTGCCGCCCTTGGAACAGTTCGTGGCGCCGCTTACCGCGGCGTCGGTGTTCGCGTTATCGTTGGAGTCATTGCAGTCGCCGCCCTCGCTCCAGGCATACAGGCAGCCCAAGGCCGCGCAATCGGTCGCCGGCGTGGCGATCGGGCCTTCGGCATCGGAAACGATCGAGCAGGCCGCGCCGGTGATGGTGTCCGTATCATCCACTCCGGTATAAGTATCGGTGTGGCCGCTGGCGGTAATGGTGCAGGTCCAGCCGGTATCGTTGCCGCAGAGCTCGGTCGCGCAGCCGGTCACGCCCACCTGCGAGCAATTGGCGCCGCTGACCGTGGCGTCATTATCCGCATTATTATCGGAGTCGTTGCACTGGAGGGCGTCGCTCCACACATATACGCATCCCAAGGGGG
>CAIUDS010000048.1 GCA_903897985.1 uncultured delta proteobacterium | reverse complement strand
CGGCGCCGCATCCGGTGCGCAAACGCGAGTTCCAGGCAGGAGTCCACATCCTCTTCCGTGGCTTCCTTCCGGCCCAGGAACGCGGCCCGGGTCTTGGCCGCCTTCATCAGGACCAGGTCCGAGCGGTGTCCGTCCACCCCGAGCACGATCGAGATGTTGGCGATCCGAAAGAGCAGGGGCCGCGGCAGTTCGACTTTTTCCAGGGCTTGCTTGGCCGTCTCGATCTGTTGCCCGAGTTTAAGGTCTTCCTCTTTCCACTGGTCAGAAAACCGGGAAGGGTCTTCCTCATAATCCGCCCAGCGCCGGATGATCTCCACCCGCTGGTCCTGGTCCCGGATCGTCTGAATGTTCACGCACAACCCGAACCGGTCCAAAAGCTGCGGCCGCAATTCGCCTTCCTCCGGGTTCATGGTCCCGACCAGGATGAACTCCGCGGGATGCGAATAGCTCACCCCCTCGCGCTCGACCGTGTTCACGCCCATGGCCGCGGAGTCCAAAAGCACATCCACGATATGGTCATCGAGCAGGTTCACCTCGTCCACATACAGAATCCCGCGGTTGGCCTCCGCCAACACCCCGGGCTCGAATTTCTTCTCGCCTTCCTTCAGCGCGTGCTCGAGGTCGAGCGTGCCCACCACCCGGTCCTCCGTGGCGTTGATCGGAAGGTCTATCACCTTCATCTTCACGCGCTCGGATTCCAGCTTGTCCCCGCCTTCCAGGCGGCGCCGGCAGTCCGGGCAGAGCTTGCTCGAGACCTTGGGATCGCAATGGAACCGGCAGCCCTTGACCGCCGAGATCTCCGGAAGCAGGGCCGCCAGGGCGCGGACCGCGGTGCTCTTGGCCGTGCCTTTTTCGCCGCGGATCAGGATTCCGCCCAACTTGGGATTGACGGCGTTGAGGATCAGACCCAGTTTCATCTTGTCCTGGCCCACGATCGCGCTGAAGGGGAAAACTTTCCACTCTCTCATATTTGAACTCCCAGGGGCATAGGCCTACGCCCCGATCAAGGGCATATTCGATACGCCCCGGTTTTTTGCTATTTAAAAGGACCGGTCATGACAAAGAAGCCCTTGATCTTCTCGTTGGTCTCGCGCAGCCGCAGGATCAGGGTCCGCACAAAACTCCACAACAATTTATAGGCCAACTCCTTGTCTTGCTCCAACAGCTTCCCGAAATCGCTCTTGTCTATCACCAGCAGGTCAACCGCGGTGTTGGCAATGGCAAAGGCGCTCCGGGGCGCGTCATCTATCAGGCTCATTTCCCCGAAATAATGGCCTTTTTCCAGGATGGCCAGGGCCTCTTCCCCCACCCCCTGAATCTTCTTGCTGATCCGGACCTTGCCCTCGAGGATCAGGTAGAACCGCTCGCCCTTGTCCCCGTCCGCAAAAATCTCCTTGCCCGCTTCATAGGTCTCCTTGATGGAAATCCCGGTGATCCTTCCCAACTCCTCCTTGGTCAAGCCCTTGAACAGGTCGGTCTTTTTCAACAAATCGAAATCTATGGACATCTTATCATTATAATATCAGGATTTGGACGATTTACAATCTTAAATCAAACTTAACCTCCAGCCCGAGATTTGACTGCTCTACGCAAAATGCTAAAATTGGCAAGATAAATGGCAATTGTAGTAAAACCTTATGACCCGCTTGATTATGAAAATCTCGCCAAGAGCGTGGTGGGGTCATTGCTGGAAAAGCCCGCGACGAGCCTTCCGCCGGAAGACCCTTTTAATGGCATAGGCGTCTATGCGATCTACTATACGGGCAATTTCCCGGCCTATCGGAAAATATCCTCAACCAGCTACAAAATTCCAATCTATGTGGGACAAGCTACGCCCACCAGGTCCCGAAAGGGCGCGGAAACCGAGGCCGCGATGGACACCAACGCCCTCTATATCCGCCTTTGCCAGCATGCGAAAACGCTGGAGGCCGCGGAGAATTTGAGGCTTTTGGATTTTCGTTGCCGCTACCTGATCGTGGTCCCGGTTTGGGTCGGCCTGGCCGAGCAATTCCTGATCACTCATTACCGGCCGCTCTGGAATGTGTTGCTTGCCGGCTTCGGGAATCATGACCCCGGCAAAGGCCGCAAGGATATGCGCCGTCCCAAATGGGATATCCTTCATCCGGGCAGGGAATGGGCAAAGAAACTCAAGGCGGAGGAAACCCAGGATACCTTGAACCGCCAAGTCGAGGACTTCTTCAAGTGATCAAGGCGCGCGCAGTTCCACCGCAGTTTCATAAAGCTTGACCCGTTGGCTCTGCGAGCCGATCCTGACCGATGAATTGATGATGCTGGAACCCGTTCGTTTGGTCCGCACTTGATGGAGGTCAATAATCCGATAGCCCAGTTGTTCGCCGAGCTGAGCGAAGAAAAGGTCGGTCTTGAGCTCAATCCCTTGGAGGATATTGGCCTGAGTCTTCACTCCAAATCCCGTGAGCACGGCGATCTTGCCCTCTTGGCACGCCTTTTCCAACTGCTCGATGGTTGTGATTCCCAGCGCGTCGTGGAGGGCCTTGATCTTCTTCGAACCGAGTCCCGGAATCGCCAGCATCGCG
>CAIUDS010000047.1 GCA_903897985.1 uncultured delta proteobacterium | reverse complement strand
GATTGTGTACACGTGGTTGGAGAGCTCGGAGAGGACAGACGACTGGTAGCCTGATCCGGTCCCGATCTCCAGAACCTTGTGCTCAGGCTGGGGATCCAGGTAATCGGTCATCCGCCCCACCATAAAGGAGAACCCTTCTCTTTTTATAATATAAAAGAATTTCTAACTCATAGAACTTTTGTAGGATTTACTCGTGAAAGACAAAATTCGCCAAAAATTATACTTTCGGTATTGGGTCAAACTGAAGAATTGTTTTTTGGCTTTCCGCCATTTAGAAAAAATTATGAAACAATAAGTAAATCTAATTATAATTTTGATAAGGATCAAAAGACCTTATTTGTGAATATATCTCCAAAATCTTCTAAATCAATGAAAGTGAACTTAAAGGGTATTTTGACTTGGAAACCTGAAATATTTAATTTAAGCACTTTTTCTAAAGGATTAATTCTTTCTTCTAAAGGTATTCCATATTTTGACTTAGATTTAGAAGAATATGGAGCTAGATCTATTGCTACGGCCAGACCTGGATATGATCATACATGTTTGGTAGTAGAATGCGATGAAATACATCAAGAAATGAATATTTCTAGAAGCGATCTTATTGATTCACCGAAAGTTACTGAGTTCAGAAAGATAGTAAAAGAACTTTTCACTGAATTAGAGGCAAGTAAAGAATATTTAGAATTCAGGAATTTGCCGGCGGAAGAAAAAGTCAAAAGTATTGTTGACTATGTATCACAGGAAAAATCAAATATCCAACAGGATGATCAAGGTTTTGTCGTATTTGAAAAAGAAGGAGAACAAACCCTTCTTTTAATTAGAGAACCCAAATATGAACATGAAGTAGACGCATTAATATGGAAATTGGAATCGATGAAAGTATTGCCTTTCAAGGAATTTCAAACTCTAGCTTATATTGGTAGAGGAAAAGGCCCAGACCTTCTCGTAAATTTTCAAGAAGATGAAAAAAGCGAGTTAATGAAATATACAGCAATAGAAGTTGAATTAAATTTTTATAACTATAAACCTCATGGACATAATCCAGCACAGTATCCAAAAGTAATTTGCTGGGATAATCCTTCAAGCGGCAGAAAGATGAAATTGAACAGCACTAGTAAAAAGTATAAATTTACCATTGATATGGATGAATACCAAGTACATGTTTATGTCCTTAAGTTAATGGAAAATATTAGAACTTATTCAAGAAGGGAATTAGCTAGGAAAGGCTATAAGTTTTAAGGAAACCCAGAGGGTCAGGGCTTAATTATAACTCAAGTTCTGACCCTAAAAAGCAAATCATCGAAACCGGGAATGAAAATAAAAATATAGCCCTTTGATATTGAAATAAAAAGAAAGGAGATTAGTCATGCAAGAACATGATCCATTACTGAAAGTAAAATTAGAGGGAAGCAGCATCGGATCGGGGCGGATAAGCGTTTCGCAATTGCTTATGTTTCTTAATCAATTCAGCAAGGCATTGCATAGGATGGGCATGGTCCTGAGAGGTGAAGCAGACAGCCAGCGGCGCGGGGCGCGACAGAAGAGTTTGAAGGAGGAAATTGCCCTTGATCTTGTCCTGTTAACTCATGGAAGTAATGCAACAGTACTTGGATTTGACCGGAGAGAGCAAACTTTTTCTTTCAATGATGATTTTGGTAATCAGATTCTGGAAAAAACGATGTCAGGCCTTAATATCATCCAACAGCCTGTTCAAACACCTCCTCCGGGATTTGACTCCGGCGTTCTATTGGCATGGCGGGATATTGGAGTTCTTTTCGAGAAAGGTGTCAGCACAATTGCTTTTACCTTGAATCATCGACAGCAATCACTAACCACGACTTATACATTGGATGGTTATCAGAGAATCAAAGAGCGTATTCAAGCCCCTCAGGTAAATACGAGAACCATTGAAGGGAGGCTACTTATGGCGGATTTCAAAGAACATGGCACACGCTGCCGCGTTCACCCATCAACTGGAGAGCCGGTACTCTGCCTTTTTGATGATGATCAAAAGGACGAAGTCTTAGAAAATATCTTGCATTTTGTGCGCATAGTGGGAGAAGCAAAAGAAGACCCAACCACTGGTCGGATCGGTAGCATCAAGATTAATGACATACAAAGGCTTGAAGAAAAGGAAGAAGAGCAAACTGAACTTCTTCCGCAAGGATCCCCACTCCCTTCCGATTTCTGGTATTCACCAAGTCTGGATGAGTTGGCTGAAGCACAAGGCGTTGGGCCCATTACGGATATAGCAATTCTTTTTGGTTCTTGGCCTGGAGAACTGGATGATGGCTTTGAGGAAGCAGTGCAAGAGCTTCGCCGGCAAAGTCTTGCAGGAGGGGGCAACAAATAATGCTCTCCAAGGTTGTACTTGATACCAATATTGTATCTTACATTATGAAAGGGCACACCCTTGCTCAATCATATCAACCTCATCTACAAGGAAAATTACTCGCCATCTCTTTCATAACCGTGGGGGAACTCTATTATGGGGCGGAAAAAGATCGATGGGGTGAACAGAAGCGAAAAAAATTGGAGACCACACTACGAAATTTTGTTGTTATACCCTATGATCATGAGATAGCAAGGCATTATGGCATGGTTGTTGCGGCACGGAAACGCAAGGGCAGGCCGATCTCTTCTAACGACGCCTGGATTGCGGCTTGCGCTTTGCGCCATTCCGTCCCGCTGGTAACGCACAACGCCAATGATTTCGAATTAATAGACGGTCTACAGATTATTACCGAATACAGCCGAAAACCAGGGTCATGAGCTGGGTCAGTCATGAATGAGCCGGCGGGGTCAGGTCTAAAGTATAAAGTTAAGGTCATGCTTGATCCCTTGGCTTCAAGTCCAGGCCTAAGGAGTTTGCCCGGTTTTTTTAAGATTTTATCGTCCCGCCCCATTCTGTCTGCTTCCTCCTTCGCCGACTGAATGTTCGAGCAGGCAGAGGCTACGGAGGACAAGCCCTGCTGAATTCAATCCCCGTTTTCACGAGGACAAGTTTAAGCCAATTTCGTGTCCAATAAAACCGGTGGCAACTCACCGCACCCAATCGGGCTTGCCTTGCCCACCCCCAGTTTTTGATCTTCCTAATAAATTCAATCAATTTGCGCTGAAAGCGCTTTGGACTGCGGTGGCAGCGCCACCGCTTTTTGCAGCTTTGCTTGCGAACTGGATCAGGGATTTAAAGCGGCGTCGCGGACGCCGCAATCCAAAGTGCGCAGTTGCGCACGAAAAACTGGGGGTGGGCAAGATTGGGCTTGCTCCTTGCTCATAGCTGCAGATTAGGTTATACTGACGCGAAAATGAAGCAAATTCCGGAACTGTCGGTTGTGATCCCGGTGTATAACGAGGAAGAAATCCTTGGGGTGATTTTTGCGCGGCTGGAAAAGGCGCTGGCGGGGATTGAC
The DNA here is from genome assembly GCA_903897985.1 of uncultured delta proteobacterium. Lineage (GTDB taxonomy): Bacteria > RBG-13-61-14 > RBG-13-61-14 > RBG-13-61-14 > DRUE01 > CAIYYW01. The sequence goes on along the minus strand of CAIUDS010000047.1, from coordinate 1,834 downwards.
TACGAGTTGGTGTTTGTCAATGACGGCTCCAAGGACCGGACCGCGGAGTTGATCGAGGCCTACTGCCGGAAGGACCCGCGGGCGCGGCTGATCGAGTTGTCCCGCAACTTCGGCCAGTATTTCGCGGTAAGCGCGGGCCTGAGCCGTGCCCGGGGCAAGGCGGTCCTGACCATGGACGCGGACTTGCAGGACCCGCCGGAGCTGGTCGCGGAGCTGCTGAAGAAATGGAAGGAAGGCTATCAGGTTGTGATCGGCGCGCGCAAGACCAGGCCGGAGCGGGGGCTCAAAAAGCTGGGGCTGCAACTGTTCAATAAGCTCTTCATCTGGCTCTGCGATTTTCCAATCCCGGTGCGGGGCGGTTTCGCCTTGATGGACCGGATGGTGGTGGACCAGTTAGTGGCCCTGCCCGAGAAGCATCGTTATCTTCCCGGGCTTCGGAGTTGGGTCGGTTTCAAGCAGACGGAGGTCTGGTATGACCGGGAGGAACGGGTGGGCGGGGAGACCAAATGGAGCATTTATAAGCTGACGGCTTACGCGCTGGACGCGATTTTCAGCTTCAGCCACAAACCCCTGCAATTGACCTGGGTCTCGGGCCTGGTCGTGAGCGCCCTCTGTTTCCTCTATGGCCTGTCGCTGCTGGTCTTGAGGCTGCTGCACATCGCGGTGGTGCCCGGGTTCACCACCGTGGCGGTAAGTTTGTTCTTCCTCGGCGGCGTCCAGTTAATCGCAATCGGGATCCTGGGCGAATACCTGGCCCGGGTCTATGACGAGGTCAAGCAGCGGCCGACCTTCATCATCAAGCGCGAATTCCCGCCGGTGGAGAAAGCCTGAAACGCGCATGAAATCCGAGGAGATTTATCTCTTCGCCCAGATCGAAAAGGAGCATTTTTTTTATCGCGCCCGCCGGGACTTGGTGCGGCGCTGGCTGCCGCGGTTGCTGCCCGGAGCCGCCGGGAAAATCAAGGTGATTGAAGCCGGCGCCGGCACCGGGATCATGCTGGACGAACTCAGGCCGGAATATGACGCCGTAGGATGCGACCTTTATTTCGATCCCGAGGTTTCCCTTGACAAGACCCACATGGTCCGCTCGGATGCGCGCTTTCTGCCCTTTGCGGACGAGGCTGCGGATGCAACTTTGGCGCTGGACCTGATCGAGCATTTGGACGACGACCTGGTCGCGCTAAAGGAATTTAAACGGATCACCCGTCCGGGCGGATACATTTTCCTGAATGTTCCGGCCTTCCCCCTGCTCTTCAGCGACTGGGACCGGGCGGTCGGACATAAGCGGCGATACAAGAAAGACCGGCTGCAAATGCTCGCGCAACAGGCCGGGCTGGAAATGGTTTTCCTTAACTATGTGAACTCGATGCCGTTTTTTTCCATCCTGATTTATCGCCAACTCCGGTCCGCCTTCGGCATCGGCAAGAACAACCGTCTCGAAGACAAGCTCCCGCCGCGATGGATCAATCGGCTCCTGCTTTGGGCCTTTATCCAGCAGGGCACGCGCTCATGGATCAATCTCCCCTTCGGCATGTCCCTGTTCGCGATCCTGAAAAAACCGGGCGGGAACCATTAATTCCATTTGTATCTCTAAATATTTGGAAATATTGACAAAACCGGCCGTTGTGTTTTTGCCCGGGAAATGATATTTTAACCAGGGAGATTTTTGGCGGGATTCATGCGCGAAGTAAAATTGCTATTGCGGATGGTTGAGCGGGACCTGCGCAGCAAGTATGTGGGCAGCTTGATCGGGGTTTTCTGGACCGTGATCAATCCGCTGCTCCTGCTCCTGGTCTTCACCTTCATTTTCTCGGTCGTGTTCAAGGCCCGGTTC
>CAIUDS010000046.1 GCA_903897985.1 uncultured delta proteobacterium | reverse complement strand
GGCAGGAATAACACCGTGCACCGTTAACCGTTAACCTTTCACCTTTTACCTTTCACCGCTTCCCGACAGCGCCTCCCACAATGCCCGCGCCTTGTTCCAGCTTTCCTGGTATTCCAACTCCGGCTCCGAGTCGGCCACGATCCCGCCCCCGGCCGGGAAATAGGCCATCCCGTTTTTGAGCGTGATGATCCGGATGGCGACATTCAATTCCAGGTTGCCGGAAAAGCCGATCCAGCCGATGGCCCCGGTATAGGGCCCGCGCGCGTGCGGCTCGAGCTCGTCAATGATTTCCATCGCCCGGACCTTGGGCGCGCCGGTGATGGACCCGCCGGGAAAACTCGCGCGCAGCAAATCAAAAATGTCCCTGCCCGGGTTCAGCCTCCCGCAAACCGTGGCCACCAGGTGATGAACGCGGGAGTAGCTTTCCAACTCCGGGAAGCCTGCCACTCGGACCGTCCCATAATCGCACACCCGGCCCAGGTCGTTGCGTTCCAGGTCAACGATCATCACCAGTTCCGCCCGGTCTTTATCGCTGCGCAGAAGCTCCGCCTTGAGCCGTTCGTCTTCGGCAGGGGTGTTGCCCCTGGGCCGCGTCCCCTTGATCGGACGCGTGATCGCCTCCCGGCCCCGCGCGCGCAGATATAACTCGGGGCTGGAACTCAGGATAGAAAACTCCGGGTAGAGCAGCGCGCCCGCATACGCCGCGGGATTGGTCCGGCGCAAACGACAATAGAGCGCTTCCGGCCCGCCCTCATATTCCGAGCAAAAGCGTTGGGTCAGGTTGACCTGATAGATGTCGCCGCTCGCGATGTAGCGCTTGGCCTTGCGCAGCGCCCGGAAATATTCAGCCTTGCGGAAATTGCTCGAGACCCGGTTGGAAAAGATTTTCTCCTCCGGCCTCCGCGCGGTTTGGTCGAGCATTCTCAAAAATTTGTCCAGAAAATGGCCATGCTTCAAGGGCAAGCCCGCGCCTTCCGCTCCCAGCAGATACCAGGTCGAACTCGGATGATGAAACCCAAGCACAAACTGATAAAGGTCAAAAGCCAGTTCGGGCAATTCCAAATCGTCCTTCCGCCGGAAGGGCAGTTTCTCCAGATAATTCCCCAGCTCATAGCCCAGGTATCCGACCGCGCCTCCGAGGAACGGGAACTCGGGCTCAAGGCTTAAAGGCTTAAAGGCGGAAAGGTATTCGCGCAGAGTGGACAGCGGCTTCTTGGTGAAAAGTGTTTCCCGGCTTTTTCCTGCCAGCTGAAACCATCCATTTCGGAACCTGATCTGGAGGAATGGATTGAATCCGAGGTAGGACCAGGTCCCGTATTGGGCATGTTCAAGTGAACTGTCCAGCCAGAAGCACGGCCGTTGCCTCTGAATTGCGGCAAAGACCTGTTCCGGACTCAGCTTGAGCTCAAGTTGTCGAATGATCGGTTTCATTCTCTCCAATAAAAAACCCAGCTTCCCAAAGGAAAGCTGGGTGTCCCGCGAGGACTGTCATGCTTCCAGCCAGATTATTCCTCCAAATTTAAATTCTGTCAAGGCTTGAATCAAAATTTCCCAACTCCTTGACCCGGCCATAATATTGAGGTAAAGTGTCGCTAGTAAATCTGGGAGGTAACCATGTATAAAAAAGTTGTAGTCGGGCTGTTGTTTTTATCCGCGATGTTCACCCTGGGCTGTGTACAGATCATGGCCAAAGGCTTGGGGGTTGGCGCGGGCAAAACCACCGCGATGGTCACGGAGATGAATGTGATGGTCTCGATGCGGGACGGCGTGAAGCTGGCCACGGACATTTACCGGCCCAAGGCGCCGGGAAAATATCCGGCGATCCTCAATCGGATGCCCTATGGCACGGACGAGGACATGTTCAAGGAGTTGGGCAGATTTTTTGTTCAGCACGGCTACATCTTCATCAACCAGGACACGCGGGGGACCTTCGGTTCCGAGGGCTATTATTTCCCGCTGATCTGGGAGCGGGAGGACGGGATCGACACCTGCGATTGGATCGCCAAACAGCCCTGGTTCGACGGCAAGTTGGGCACCTGGGGGGTGAGCTATTTCGGTTACACCCAATGGGCCGAGGCGCCCGGCAACAAGGTGATCACGGCCATGAACCCGGTGTTCGGCACCGGCAGCATTTTCCAGTTTGTGTTCCGCGGGGGCGCGCTGACCTATGTGCAGATGGTTCCCTGGAACACCGACATGCAGAACTCGTGGTATAAGAAGAACGGCCAGCTGGACAAGATCGTCAAGGTGGACCTGCTCTCGGGCGGATATTTCAATTACCCGATCCGGGACGCGATCACGGTGAAGGTTGAGGACATCACGAAGAATCCGGAGCGGGTGAAGACCGAGGCGGAAAAGGGCGTGTTCGACTGGATCCAGCACCCGGGCGACATCGTCAATGTGACCGCGGACAATTTTCACGGATTCTTCTCGCAGGTGACCGCGCCCAGCCTGCAGATCGCGGGCTGGTTTGACCAGGCCACCGGGCCGATGCTGGACGACTTCCAGCACATCCGCGCGGAAGGGCAGGGCAATGCTCGGAAAACCCGGATCATCATCGGGCCGTGGACTCATGGCCTTCCAGGCGTTCCCAACAATAAAATCTTCCATCAAAAAACCCTGGCCGGGACCAAGCTGTATGGCCAGGATTTGTTTTCCTTTTATGACTACTGGCTCAAGGGCGCGAACAACGGCGAGGACAAGGAGCCGGCGCTCAAAATTTTCGTGATGGGGGAGAACCAGTGGCGGAATGAAAACGAATGGCCGCTGGCGCGGACGAAGTGGACCAATTATTATTTGCACAGCAGCGGCAACGCCAACACCAGCAATGGCGACGGCAAAATCAGCATCACGCTTCCGGGCAAGGAATCCGCGGACAAATTCGATTATGACCCGGCCAAGCCGGCGCCGACCCAGGGCGGTAATTTCCTGCCCGAAAAGGACTTCATGGCCGGGTCCTTTGACCAGGCCGAGACCGAGAAGCGCAAGGATGTGCTGTTGTATGTGACCGAGCCATTGAGCCAGGCGGTGGAAGTGACCGGGCCGATCAAGATGGTTTTATACGCGGCCAGCGACGCCAAGGACACCGACTGGACGGCCAAGCTGGTGGACATCTATCCGAACGGCAAGGCCTACAACCTTTGCGACGGCATCATCCGGGCGCGTTACCGCGAGAGCCTGCTCAAGCCGAGCGCGCTCGAGCCGGGCAAGGTCTATCAATATGAAATTGACTTGTGGGCGACCAGCAATGTGTTCCTGCCCGGACATAAAATCGCCATCGAGATTTCCTCCAGCAACTTCCCCTCGTTCGACCGCAACACCAACTGCGGCGGCGAGGGCGGGCCGGACTGCCGCAAGGTCGCGCGCCAGATCGTCGCTCACAGCGCCGAGTATCCGTCGCATATGGTGCTGCCGGTGATACCGCGGTAATTGGGAATTCGGGATTCGGAATTCGGAGTTCGTGAATATGGAAGTCCGAAACAAGGAGGTTCCGATGAAGAAATTTGCCGTTTTAGTCGTTGTGCTCGCGTTCCTGCTCTTGACCGGGTGTGCAACCATCATAGATTACGGCCTGGGCGCCCCGGCCGGCGGGCATGTGCGGATGATCGAAGAGAAGAATGTGATGGTGCCGATGCGGGACGGGGTCCGGCTCGCCACCGATATTTATCGGCCCCGGGGCGAGGGCAAATATCCGGCGGTCGTCTGCCGTCTGCCCTATGGCTCGGACGGGAGCATGTATGGCATATTGGCAAAGTTTTATGTCCGGCACGGCTACATTTTCATCATGCAGGACACGCGGGGAACCTTTTCCTCGGAAGGAACTTATTTTCCGCTGGTGTTTGAATATGATGACGGCCATGACACGATTGAATGGGTGACCCGGCAGCCCTGGTATAACGGCAAGATCGGGACCTGGGGCGGCAGCTATTTCGGATACACCCAATGGGAAGCGGCTCCGGATGAGCCCGCGATCACCGCCATGAACCCGCTCTATACCAGCGGGACCATGAAGGATGTGATCTATCGCGGGGGCGCGTTGGTGTATTTGACCTTTATCCCCTGGAACGCGGGCATGAAAGAGGCCGATAATGCGAAGAAGGGGATCAAGGAAGAGGTAAAAGTGGATTTGCTGGCCGGGGGATATTACAACCAGCCGATCCGCGACGCGCAAAAGCTGGACACCCGGGAATTGCTGAAGGACCCCAAGAACCTGGAGAAGGGAGTGGAACTCTGGACTTCCCACCCCGGCGACATCCAGGAGGTGGATGCGCTCAACTTTGATAAATTCTACGCGCATGTCAGCGCGCCCAGCCTTCTGATCGGCGGATGGTATGACATGTTCCAGGGGCCGGAACTGAACGACTTCAACCGGATCCGCGCGGAGGGAAAGGGAAACGCGAAACAGACCCGGATCATTGTCGGGCCGTGGACCCATGGCGCGCCCGGGATTCCCCACAATAAAATTTTCCACCAGAAGATGCTGGACGGGCTGAAGATGTATGGGAGCTCGATGATTGCCTGGTTTGACTGCTGGCTCAAGGGCGTGAACAACGGCGCGGCAAAAGAAGCCCCGCTGAAGCTTTTCGTGATCGGCGAAAACCAGTGGCGCGATGAAAAGGAATGGCCCCTGGCGCGGACTATTTGGACTGATTATTACATCCACAGCGGCGGGTCGGCCAATTCCAGTTCCGGCGACGGCAAGCTGGACTCCCAAAAGCCCGAGAGCGAGGGCGCGGACCAGTTCGTCTATGACCCGGCCGATCCCGCGCCCACCCGGGGCGGGGCGTTTTTGCCGTATGGGGAATGGCCCGCGGGTTCCTTTGACCAGTCCTCGATCGAGCAGCGGAAAGATGTCTTGGTGTTTTATTCGCAGCCTTTGGCTCAGGCTCTGGAGGTGACCGGGCCGGTCAAGATGATTTTATACGCCACGAGCGACGCGAAGGACACGGATTTCACGGCCAAGCTGGTGGACATCTACCCGGACGGCAAGGCCTACAACCTTTGCGACGGGATCATCCGGGCCCGCTACCGCGAGAGCCTGATCCACCCGAGCGCGCTCGAACCGGGCAAGGTCTATAAATACGAGATTGACCTGTGGGCCACCAGCAACCTGTTCCTGCCCGGACACCGCATCGCAATCGAGGTTTCTTCCAGCAACTTCCCCCAGTTCGACCGCAACACCAACTGCGCCGGCGAGGGCGGGCCGGACTGCCGCAAGGTCGCGCATCAGACCATTTTGCATAATGCGCAGTATCCTTCGCATGTGATCCTGCCGATCATTCCGCGCTAGAGAGGCGGAGCCGGGGTTGGGGTTGGAATTGGACAGACCGCGTCTGATTATCATCTCCGGCCCCACGGCCTCGGGCAAGAGCCGGGCGGCGCTGCAACTGGCGCTCGCGCTGATTGACAAAGGCAAACCCGCGGAGATCATCAGCGCGGACTCGGCCCAGGTCTATCGGTACATGGACATCGGCACGGACAAGCTGGGCCAGGAAGAATGGCAGGGAATCCCGCACCATCTGATTGATGTGGTAAACCCGGATGAACATTTTGACGCCGAGCTTTTCCGGGAAATGGCCGGCAAGGAAATTGACCGGATCCACCGGACCGGAGGCGCGGCCATCCTGGTCGGTGGGACCGGCTTCTGGATTCACGCCCTGCTTTACGGCTTGTTCCCTGCTCCGCCCCGCAGCGACCAGGTCCGGCAGGAATTGAGAAGGACCGCGGCGGAAAAAGGCGCCGAGCATTTGCATAAAAAACTTGCGGCCATAGACCCGGAATCGGCCCAGCGCATTCATCCCCATGACCTGTTCCGGCTCGTGCGCGCGCTCGAGGTCTTCGAGCTTACCGGCCACTCGCTCACGCAGCATTTCCAGGACCAGCAACGCGAAAAGCCCTATGATGCGCTTTATCTTGCGCTCAATCTCGACCGCCATCTGCTTTATCAGCGGATCGAGAGCCGGGTGGATGAGATGATGGGGAAGGTTTTTTTGGATGAGGTGAAAAAACTCCGCGAGATGGGTTATGGCCCGGGACTGGTCAGCCAGAAAATTCTCGGCTATCACCAGTTGCACCGCCATCTGGACGGCGAGTGGACTTTGGACCGGGCCGTGCATGAGCTCAAAGCGGAGACCCGCCATTATGCGCGCCGGCAAACGATCTGGCTGCGCAAAGAAAAGCAGGTAATCTGGGTGGATGGGGCAATTGCGGAAGCCAGGATTCAAGCGGAAGCAAAGAAATTTCTTGAATTGTAAATAGTAAATTGTAAAGGGAGGACAAAACCAAATGAAAAATTTAGTCTTCGGTATCATTATTCTATCCGCCCTAACCGCCGGATTTTCGGCCTCGGCTGCTTTTGAAAAAGGATTGATCTTCGAGCAGTCCCAGGAAATACCATCCAGCCACGCGTCCACCATTGTCCAGCTCCCAAACGGCGACATGATGGCAGCCTGGTATTCGGGCAAGGCCGAAGCCGCCCCGGATGTCGCGGAATGGACGAGCCGGTTCGAGCGCAAGACCGGGAAATGGACCGCGCCCCGGGTCCTGGTTGACACGCCCAAACTGCCCGAGGGCAATCCGGTTCTTTTGGTCGGGTCGGATCAAAAGGTATATCTCTACTACGCGACCATGGAAGGGATGGGATGGGCGAGTTGCAGTCTCAAGTATATTGTTTCGGACGACGGCGGAATCAGCTTCGGCCCGTTCCAGTTCTTCAGAAAGCAATGGGGCTGGCTCCCCCGCAATCATATCCTCGCCCTCTCCACCGGCGAGCTTTTGTTCCCGCTTTACCGAGAGTTACCGGCGAGTTCTGAATTCATGATCTCCAAAGATGGCGGCAAAACCTGGGACCGGGCCGGAGAGATCAAAACCAGCCCGGGCAATGAGCAGCCGGCCGTGGTGGAATTTGATGATGGAACCCTGATGGCCCTGATGCGGGCGAGCGGGAAAGGAAAAATCTGGCGGAGTTATTCCAAGGATCAAGGAATGACCTGGGCCAAGCCCGAGCGAACGGCCTTGCCCAATCCCGACGCCGGAATTGATCTGATCCGGCTCAAAACCGGGGAGCTCGTGCTCGCCTTCAACAACTCCGGGTTCAATCGCACCCCGCTCTCGATCGCGGTTTCCAAAGACAACGGCAAAACCTGGCCGATCATCAAAAACATTGAAAGCGATGCCGCCGAGTTTTCCTACCCCAGCCTCTGCCAGGACTCGGACGGGAAAATCTGGCTCACCTATACCTGGAGGCGGCAGGCGATCGGATTTGCGGTGTTTGACCGGGACTGGATTCTGGAGCCAAGATAAAGGCCGATAATAAATTTAACCGGGGTTTGGCGCGAAGCAACTGCCCGGTTGGAGAGCGCCGGCCGGTTTTTTTTCCGGATCAATCCCGGTTGAATTATCCAGATAAAGGACTATGCTAAATTGTCGGAGAGCCCGAGCATCTGGAGGGACCTCAGCCGGAGCTCAGAGGGTCGCTCCACGGAATTATGTCCAAAGGGATGTTCAGAAGCGGAGAGTTTGCGAGCCGGTCAGGAGTTGCGGATAAAATTTTGACCAGCCTGGGTGGATTGTTGCTGATCGCGCTGATCTGGATCGTGGATATCAAGACCGGGTATGAGGTGTCTTTTTCGATTTTTTATTTGATCCCGATCGCTCTGGTCACTTGGTATGGCGGAAGGGTGCTCGGGATTTTGACCGCGCTGGTCAGCGCCACGGCCTGGCTGCTCGCGGACTTGAAAGGCGGTCATCAGTATTCGAGTTTGTTTATTCCCTACTGGAATGCCTCGGTCCGGCTCGGTTTTTTCATGATCACCACTTTCTCGCTCTTCTATATCCGGAAGCTTTTAGAACATTTAGAACAGGAAAGGGATCTGGCCCGGACCGATTCTTTGACCGGCTTGATGAACATGCGGTACTTTGAAGAGCTGGCGGGAATGGAACTGGAAAGGAGCCGGCGCTATCAGCGCCCCTTGACCATGGTTTATCTGGACTGCGACGACTTCAAGCTGGTTAATGACCGGTCCGGTCACCAGGCGGGAAGCGAGCTATTGCACTTGATTGCTCAGATTATACGCAAGAATCTCCGGTCGGTTGATCTGCTCGGGCGATTTGGCGGAGACGAATTTATTATTTTGCTGCCGGAAACCGCCGCGGAGGCCGGCCGGGAAATGATCAAGCGGCTGCAGGCCAGGTTGTTGGAAGCCGTGCAAAGCATGAAGCAGTCGGTGACCTTCAGCATCGGGGTGGCGACTTTTTTGAAACCGCCGGATTCGCTGGAAGAGATGATCAGAACCGCCGACCGCATCATGTATCAAGTCAAGGGCCGGGGCAAGAACCGCATCCAGCAGGAGACCTATTAAGAACGATCACCGGGGATAACAACCGGCGCCGATCCCCTTGACCGCAAACGCACCCCGCTCTCGATCGCGGTCTCCAAAGATAACGGCAAAACCTGGCCGATCATCAAAAATATTGAAAGCGACGCGGCCGAGTTTTCCTACCCCAGCCTCTGCCAGGACGCGGACGGAACAATCTGGCTCACCTATACCTGGAGGCGGCAGGCGATCGGGTACGCAATCTTTGATCGGGACTGGCTCTTGTCCAATTAGGCCGCCACTCAGGAATCGCGCGCCACGGTCACGGTCCTTCTCCAGATCCGGACCAGGATGCCCAATGCGTAGGCGGGCCGCTTGAAGAAAAGGTCGGGCAGGAACCGTTTGAGCCATTTCAAGGGATTCCTGAGAAAAGACCGGAAGGCATATTTAAGGAATTGCCTGCCCGCCAGCCGCTCGAGCTCGCCCTTGGGAAAAACTTTTTCATTATAAGGCGAGCGGGAATAGGACAGGTTCTCGAAACTGAAATCATCCCGGAGCATCCCCTTCGAGTTTGCGGTTTCATACATTTCCGTGCCGGGCAAAGGATTGGCGATGAAGAAATTGGCAAAGTCCGTTTTCATGCGGTCGGCGAAACTGAAGGTCTCCTGGATCTGCTCGCGCGTTTCTCCGGGGAAGCCGATCATGTAGAAGGCGTCGGTGCGGATATTCTTGGCGCGGATATATTCGGTGATCTCCGCGGCTTTGGCCAGGTTGGTCGGCTTCTTCACGATCCCGCGCACAACTTCCTGACAGCCGCTCTCGTAGGCCAGGGTCATCTCGTAGCACCCGGCCTCCACCATCAGGTCCACCAGCTCCCGGTCCAAAGTCCAAAGCGCCACGCCGTTCGGATAGTTAAATTTGATTTTATAACCGCGCGAGATAATCTCGCGGAAAATCGTCTTGGCTCGCTCTCGGTTTGCCGTCATATTGTCATCCTCAAACTGGATTTCCTCGATCCCCCAGCGGTTAATCAACTCGCCGATCTCGTCCACCACATTCTGAGGAGACCGCAGCCGGTATCGGTTTCCCCAGAAATTCTGGCTCGAGCAATAAATGCAATGCGAGGTGCAGCCGCGCGAGCTGATCAGGGGCGCGTGTTTTTTGCTCGCCATGCTCAGGCTGTGCGGGATCCCCTTTTTCTGATAGAGGTCCATCGGGAGCAGGTCCCGAGCCGGAAACGGAATGGCATCCAGATCCTCGATCCATTTCGTCTTGGGATGTACCACCGTCCGGCCGTCGTCCTTGTAAGCCAGCCCGTCAAGGTCGGAAAGGCTGCTACCCGCGCGGAGCCGCCTGATTAATTCCAGCAGGGTCGTCTCGCCCTCGCCCAGCGCGATGAAATCCAGCGCCGGCTCGGCCAGACAATATTGGGGCAGGAAACTGGGATAGCCTCCGCCCGCGATGGTCAGGATCCCCGGGTCAATTTTTTTGAGCTCGCGGCAGACCTCCCGGATCACCGGGAAGACCGAGCTGAAAATGCAGGTCATGCCCACCAGGTCCGGCTTGGACTTCTCAATCCGCGCCCTGATTTCCGCAAGCGACGATCCATACCAGGTGAAATCATCGCCCAGGTAACGCTCATAGTCGCTCTCCGCAACCGCGTCCATGATTTCAACATCCACCTCGTTCCGGACCATGGCGGCGAGATAAGCAGCCCCCAAGGGTTCGCTCACTTCCTTCATGGTCTCCCGCGCCAACCGCACCGGCGGAAACAGCAACATTATTTTTTCGATTTTTCTTTTATCCGGCATCCGTGAAAAATTTCCTCTTCTTAATCTTCAGGCCGGCCGCTTTCAATCAAATATTATAAGGCAGGCGACCGCTTTGGCAACCGGACCTGAATTCGAGGCCATGGCGGGCAGCGGCCTAATCGGAGGGATCCGCGGAAGAAGGCTCGGCCGGAATAGCCTCGGTGGTTGTATTAAGGCTATAGTAATGCGCGTGGGGAAAGTTTCCGGAGTTGAGCGCATACCATTTGATTTCCTTCAGGATGATCTTCTGGGGCGGAAAATTGAGCGCGCCCGGAAAATCAATTTTCAATTCCAACTTTTGGGTGGGGTATAAGAGATACAACCGGAATGGATGAAACCCCGGGGTGTTGTTGATTCTCTGATCGCCGCTTTCCGGCCTCGGGAAAGTCCACGGGCGACCGTCGAATTTGCAGTTGACGATGGGCATGGAGAATTTCCGGACCAGCGGCGAGGAATAGATGAATTCGGCCTGGAATTCCAGGTATCGGTATTTTCCCTGCAAGGCGGCGGGAACCTCGAAGGTGACAAGGAAACCATTTGCCGGGCCAAGCTCGGGCATTATCCCGGATATTCCGAGCAGCGTTGAAAACGGCCGCGGTTGTTGCCGCTTTTCCATGATCCAGGTCGGTCGCGCAACCAGGACCGACTGATAGTTTTCCGAGATGTAATCCAGCAGCGGATTTATCGTTGGCCCGGGCAGACTCCAGAACACATCCTTTTCGTACAAGACGACATAGCGCGGATTCCGCCGCTTGAACTCTTCCCGATAAAGGTCGCCATCCCCGAGGAAAGGCCATCCCGGCCCGTCAAAAAGGGTGGCGGGGACCATCCCTAGAGACGCGTAATAGAAGGATTTGAGGGGAAAATCAATTTGGGATTGATGGTGGGCAGCCGCAAAGTCCCGGATGTGATCAAAGACTTTCTTTTCTTTCGGGGCTATCCGCACCCCCATCAATTCCGCATACGGTTCGCCTTTGAAGCCCGGGAGCAGCCGGGAACGGCAGAAGAAAGCTCCCCAGATAAGAAACCCCGCCAGCGCGGCGGGCCCGACCAGCATGACCGGACGAAAAGGCCGGAACGGGTTGCTCACGGCCAGGCCGGCGATGATCACCGCGGGCAACAGCGCGAATTGCAGATGCGAGGGGCTGGTGCGAGTGGTGGCCGAATACCAGAGCAAGACCCCGAACGCGAGCAGGACCGCCATCCATAACGGAGATTCCCGATTTACCTTGCCCCGCAGCCAGGCCCGGGCCGCCAGAGCGCCGGCCGCGGCATAGATCGGGAGCGGCACATAATAGAACCCATCCCCGGGATTTTGGACGATCGTATGCGGATCGGGAAACGATATGCCCTGGCTCCAACGAAAATTCTCCATCAAACTCGAAACCGCGGCCAGATAATTCCTTAACCAGCTCGTGCCCCAAAACAATCCCGCCAAAATCATGCCGCTGACCAAGGCCCCGGCCAGGGACCAAAGCCCTAACGCCAGACGGTCCCGGGTTGCGGCCGGGTAACCAATTCCGAGAACCGCAAAAAGCAGGGCGGCGGGAAAAAAATATATTCCCATTTCCGGAGAGAAGAAAAAGACCAGGATGGCGGAGGGGATAATCAGGAAATATGCCACCCGCCTGTCCTTCCGATAGCCATGCCACCAGAGCGCGATGAGCAGGACCGGCAACAGAGCGCGGATTTCATTCTGAACCCGGTCCAGCCTGAACGCGAAGGCGGCGGTCAGGGCAAAGCAACGGGAAATGGGCGGGAGCTTAAGCATCCTCAGGCTCACGATCAAGCTCGCCATGCATAAAATCGGGCTGATAAATTGCAGAAATAATTTGACCGCATAAAGGTCATTCCCGGCGGGTCCCACAAACAACGCCAGGAAGTAATGAAACAGCGGTCCATACCAAGGATAAAAATCCCGGTAGGGGACCTGCCCGGCCCAGATCCGGATGCTGGTCATGAGGAGCGCGGCGTGATGGCCGATGTCGTAATCCCAGCGCAAGCCGGGAAAAACCCGGACCGACAGAAAAATCAAATAGCCCAGAAAGAAAAACAGCTCCCAATGGCGGCGAAAAAGATTGACATACCGTGATCCAATCTTCCGCTCCGGTTCGGTCTTTTTCTTGTTTTTGCCCATGATTGGACGCTTTTCCTTCGCTTCCGGAAACTCAATTCTTACGGAGTTCTCTCCCCGCCATAACCGGCTTCGCCTTGAGCGGGTTCCATTATACAAATAAAAACCGCGCGCGTAAAAAGAGAACCATGGCGGGTTTTGCGGGACAGGACCCTAGATATTCTGGTTGTCCTTGATCCTGTATTTTTTGAGCAGCCGGTGGAAGCTCTGCCGCGGGATGCGCGCATAGGTCGCGGCCAGCCGGACATTGCCCCGCGCCCGTTCCAAATAATGCTTGAGCAGGCCCGCCTCGAAATTGTCCAGGTATTTCCGTTTCAAGTCCTTGAACCCCAACTCGGTCTCGGACGCGGCCGGCTTCACCATCATCCCCAGCGGCAGGTCCTCCGAACTGATCACGCGCCCGCGCGCCAGCGCCATGGCCCGCGCAATCGTGTTTTCCAGCTCCCGCACATTGCCCGGCCAGCCGTAGCTCATCAGCACTGCCATCGCCTGCGGGCTGATCCCGCGGATGTTCTGGCTCTCGATCTGGTTGTATTTGCGGATGAAATGCTCGACCAAGCCCGGGATGTCTTCCTTCCGCTCCCGCAGCGGCGGCGCCACCATGGTCACCACATTCAGCCGGTAATATAAATCCTCCCGGAACTTCCCCTCCGAAATCAATTTCTCCAGGTCCCGGTTGGTCGCCGCCAGCATGCGCGCGTCAACCTTTCGCAGCCGGGTGTCGCCCACCCGCTTGATCTCGCCGCTTTGCAGGAACCGGAGCAGGTCCATCTGGACCGCGGGGGTGAGGTCGCCGATTTCATCCAAAAAAATCGTCCCCCCCTCGGCTTCTTCGATCAGCCCCTTGCGCGAGGCCCCGGCCCCGGTAAAGGCGCCCTTGACATATCCGAACAATTCGCTCTCCAGCAGCGTCTCGGTCAGCGCCGAGCAGTCAACCACCACGAACGGTTTCCGCGCCCGCGGGCTGGACTGGTGAAGCGTGCGCGCCACCAGTTCCTTGCCCGTGCCGCTTTCGCCCCGGATCAACACGGTGGCGTTGGTGCCCGCCACTTTGCCGATCAGCTTGTAGACCTCCTGCATCTTCTCGCTCTTGCCCACCAGGTCCCCGCTCGGCTTCGGCGCCGGCGTCGTGTCAAACCGGTACCGGTCGTCGCGCTGCAACTGGACCTGGTGCAAGGCCCGCCGGATCACCGTCAGCACCTGTTCGTTGTTAAAGGGCTTGGTGATGTAATCGAACGCGCCTTGCTTCATGCTTTCGATCGCGGCCTCCACCGTGGAGAACGCCGTGATCACGATCACCGGCAGGTCCGGCTGAGCCGACTTGATCCGCTTCAGAACCTCGATCCCGTCCAGCTTGGGCATCCGCAAATCCGTCAAGACCAGGTCGAACTTCGATTGCGCCAGAACCTTCAGGCTTTCCTCCGCATCCGTCTGCGCAACCGGCTCCCAACCGCCCTGACGGATCAACAGACTCAGGAAATCGCACCAGCGTTTCTCGTCCTCGATAATCAGGACTCGTTCGTTCATCGCGGGACCGTCCTGCTCCGGCTCATGCCCTGCGACAACGGCAGGGTGATCTTGAATTCCGTGCCCTTGCCCAATTGACTCCAGACCCGGATGTCGCCCTGGTGCCGCTCGATGATGTTATAGGCAATGGTCAATCCCAGGCCGGTGCCTTCGCCCGGAGGCTTGGTGGTGAAAAAGGGATCGAACAGTCGCGGGAGATGCTCGGGCTTGATCCCGCCGCCGGTGTCGCGGAACGCGAGTTCGACCTGCTCCGGCCCGGCTTCCACCGATACATTCATGGTCCCGCCCTCCGGCATGGCCTGCCAGGCATTGAGCACCAGGTTGGTGAAGACCTGCTGCAAACCGTAGGGATCGCATTCAAGCAGGACCGGGCTGGGAACATAATTGAACTTGAGCGAGATGCCGCTGGTCTCCAGCCGCGGCGCCACCAGGCGCAGTGTGGCCGCGAGCACCTCGTAGAGGTTGACGCGCTCGAACTTGAGCGGTCGGTCGCGCGAGAGCGAGAGCAGGTTCTGGATGGTGGACGCCGCGTTTTCAATTTCCTCCCGGATCAGACCGATGATCTCCCGGAGGTCCGCGGGCAACCGCTCATCCCCCGCAATGGCCTGGGCATAACCGCTGGCCAGTCCGAGCGGGTTATTGACTTCGTGCGCCAGGGCCGACGCGATCTGGCCCACGCTCGCCAGCCGTTCCGACCGGAGGATGCGCTCGTCCACCCGTTCCATTTTCCGGATCAGCGCCGGGAAGCAGTAATTCGACTCCGCGTCCCCCCGCAGTAGCGCCTGCGCGAACTCCGCGCACGACGGATACCCGCACACCGAGCAATTAGTAACCTCCAACTCCGAGTTGAACCCGAGATTGCTCAACGCCGCTTTGACCTTGTCCGCGCCCGGCTCCGGCCGCTGCGTCCGCTTCGCGCTGAACCCGGCGCGAAGGTCAATCTCCAAACTTGGGAGCACCCGCAAATTCACCCGCTCCGCCGCCGACCTCGAGCTTAAATAATTGGCCGCGCGGTCCTTCCGCTGACCCAGGCCCAGCCGGCTCGTCACCGCCGGACTGCCCACGCAGCCGCCCGCGCAAAAGTTCAATTCCAATAGCCGCGCCCGGACCTCGCCCAGCCGGATCGAATCCAGGATCTGTTTGACCTGGTCATAACCGCTTGCAACCAGCCCCGCGGGTTCAGCGCCGCCTCCCCGCGCGGCCTCGAGCAGGTCGCCTTGCCCGAGCAGCGCCGATTCGCCCGGTAAATGGAGCGATGAGAATTTTCTCCTCGGCAGTTGCGCCGGCTCGATCCCGCTTTTCGACCATGCCCGCCGCAAGTCGGTGAAACTGATCACCGTGGCCGCGCCCGAGTATGCCTTCTGCTCGAAGCCCCGGCCCGGGCAGGCGCTGACCAGGACCATTCCCGCCGGACCCGAGCTCCGGGTAAGATACCGGACGCAGGCCAGTTCCGGGCTGAGCGCCGGCATGAGCGCCCCCACCAGTTCCGGATAGAATTTCTCGATCAGCTCCGTTACCGCGGGGCAATGACTCGCGATCAGAGTCGAATTGGTCCGCGCCAGCGTCTTACGGTATTCCTCCGCAACCATCTTTAAGCCCGCGTCCGCCAGATACACCTCGTCAAACCCCAGCCGGCACAAAGCCGCGGCCATTTGCTCCGGGTCCGATTCAATAACCGCCGCGGCCACCAGCGGACTAACCAGCGCGATTTTCCTGAGCGGAGAGGCCAGGACCTTCTTGAGCCGATCCAAACCCTCGGTCTGATAACACTGTTCCGGGCAGGCCGTAAGGCAGATGCCGCAATGAATACAGCGGTCCGAAAGCACTTGCTTCTTGGCCAGGGCGATCGCCTGGGTCGGGCAGGAACGCAGACAATTCAAGCAGCGACCGCACGGCTGGTCGGCTCTGAAGATACCTCTCATTCTCTAGTTATATTAACCTCATTCCACGCCTCGCTCAAGCCGGGCCCGCAACAGCGGCGAAGACGCTCCTTTGGGAGCAGCCTGCTATTTGACCTGGATTTGATAAATGTTTTGGAGCGTGCTTTCGTTCCAGGCGAGGTTGAGTTCCAGCCGGTATTCCCCGGGCCAGCGCAGTTCGAGCATGGGATTCAAGACCGCCTGGGCCGGGCAGTCGGCATCCAGTTTGAGCTCGAGCTTTTGCTCAAAAAGTTGTTCCTTCATGGGCGAGACCAGGCGGGCGGAGAGTTGGGCTTGGATTTTCCGGTTCAAGTCGTTGACCGCGAAAATCGGGATGGCCAGTTTGCGGTTCAGTTTATAAGGGGCATGGTTGAGCAGGGCAAAGGCATAGACCGGGCTGAAGGCTTTTTTCAATTCGTGAAAAGAGCTCTTGGGCGTCCGCTCGTAATCGAGCACCGACCAGGTGACCGCGGGATTCGGGTCCTGAAAATCAAAAGTAAGGACGCCGCCGCAAGGGCGATATTTCAAGGACCGGAGGCGGTCAATGTGGTAGCGGTTGACAATGCTTTGATAGTCCTGGGTGGCCTGGATGTAACCTTTGAGGTCGGAGAAATTTTTGCGGGGGATGAATTTTTCCAGGTAATTGGGTTGCGCGAGAAATTTTTTCTCCAGTTCCTCCCAATCCAATTTCTCCAGCTGGCCGGGCATGAACTTGACGGCGTTTTCGTAATTGGGGAAGGACTGGCTGCCGAATTCATCCACCAGCTTGAGCCGGTGGGGCCGCTTGGCCACCAGCCAGTTCATAAAGTCGAGCGGGCCGAAATACCAGCCGAAATAATAATGGCCGGTGCCGGAGTCCTTGCGAAAGAAACCGCGCTCGCCCGCGGAGGGAATTGCGGGCCGGTGCGGGTCGAGGTATTGCGCCTGTTTCGAGAGTTGCTTGTCCATCACCTCGCGGTCCCAGCTATGGACAATGACCGAGTAAGCAAGGCGCGCGAGATCCGCGGGCCGCGGCCGCCGGGCGGTATCCCACTGTTTGATCGGCTCGTTGTGCATGCACCAGATGACGATGGCGGGATGGTTATAGAGGAGCTTGAGCATCTGCTCGGACTGGTAAAGCGCTTCGGGCAATACGCTTCGGTCATAGGCCCATTGCATGGCGAAGTCCTGCCAGAGCAGGATTCCGGCCTGGTCCGCTTCTTCATAAAACTCCGGCTTTTCGACATGGGCATGGACGCGCAGGATATTCATATGAGCGTCTTTGGCGAGTTGAAAATCTTTTTGATAGCGCTCGCGGGTCATGGCGCGGATTTTGTAGTCGCCCGGCGGGTAGTTGCTGCCCTTGAGCCAGATCCGCCGGCCGTTCAGATAGGCGCTATAGTCGCGGAGCTGGAAGGTGCGCACGCCGAACAAAGTCTCGTAGCTGTCGCTCGGTTCCGCGTCTCCTTGGCGCCTGACCTCGACGCGGAGCCGGTAAAGGTTTTGCTCGCCCTGGTCCCAACTCCACCAGAGCCGGTAATCCTTGAGGTTCAGCCCATACTGATATTCGGACGAGCCGGAATTTTTGTGGACCGTCCAGACCTGCTCAAAGCCTTGCCCATTGTGATTGTGCGGCGTCAGGTTGATCTTCAGTTCCATTTCCTCGCGGCCCTCGGATTCCAGGCGGAGTTGTCCGGAAATGCGCGCATAATCCGGATGGAGAAAAACCGTGTGAAACATGGGCTCGAAAATCGCCACCGGTCCGGAGGAAAGGATTTGCGCCGGCTGCCAGATACCGCCCGGGTTCCAGTCGCGGTAAAGGCAGTCCCAATGATGCCACACGCCCAGGAGTTGCTTCTTGTGCAGCTTGTCCGGCTCGGCGAAGCAGGACACCTCCAGGATCAGCTCGTTTTCGCCGCTTTTGATGGCATCGGTTATGTCCAGACAGGCCGGGATAAAATATCCTTGATTGACCCCGGCGCGAAAGCCGTTCAAGTATGCGGCGCACCAGTAGAACACGCCGTTGAGCTTGAGCCAGTAGCGCCTGCCCGGTTCGGGATTGAAGGAAAACTTTTTGCGATAGACCATGCGGCCGGAATAATTTTTGAACTCCTCGAGTTCCTGCCAGTGCCCCGGGATTTCCTGGCGCCGCCACCAGCCGGGTTCGTAGCCGCCGTCAAAACGCTCGACGGGTTTGAGTTCCCATTCCCCGCCCAGCTCGAGTTCCCGCCTCATTTGGTCCCGAGGATCTTTACCGAGTCGCCGGATTGGATGCCGCGCTCATGGCAAAACCCGCCGTTCACTTCCAGCACATATTTGCTTGGGTCCGAGATTCCCAGGGTGTCGGTGCTCTCGGGCCGCGCGTTTTCAACCAGCCCCTTGATCTTCAATTCCTCGCCGATAAAGATCATGTCCAGCGGGATCAAGGTGTTTTTCATCCAGAACTCATGATGGCTGGAATAGGGAAAGACGAACAACATCCCGTTGTTCTCGCCCAGCTCCGTCCGGAACATCAGTCCCTGTCTCTGCTGCTCCTCGGTCGCGGCGACTTCCGCCGCCACCTTCACGGTTTTTCCGCTTTGGGGGAAAATCAAGACCACGGCATTGCCGGCAAACGATTCCGGTTCCTGCTTTGCCTGGTCGGAACACTTGGCGCAAGCCAAGGCCAGCCCCACGAAAACCAGGACCGCGGCCCGGACCAACTCAGGCGAGATGGCGCTCCAGCCATGCGAGCAGGAATTGATAAGGCTTTTCTTTTTCAATCTCTTGGAACATCTCATGATAAAAGCCGTCCCAGTATTTCAAGGTCTTGTCCGGACTTGAAACCTTTTCAAAAAATTCCCGCGCGCCTTCCGGAGCAACCATTCCGTCCGCGCCGGACTGCATAACCAGGATCGGGATTTTAATTTCACCCGCCCGTTTATGCGCCTGCTCAACCGCGGCAACCGTGCTCGTGTAAAATCTCGCGCTGACCCGGTCGTGGACCAGAGGGTCCTCAATATATTTTTTCACCACCTCCGGATCGCGGCTGACCTGGTTGGGGTCCAGCTCGTTGCTCATAGTGATTCCCGGCAGGACTTTGGAGAAAAATCTGCCCAACGCCAGCTTGATCGGACTGGCTTCGGTTTTGATCTTGAGCCCGGCGCTGGAAAGGGCCAAGGCCGGAAAATCCGAGGGATATTTCAGCACATAATTTACCGCGATCAAGCCGCCCAGGCTGTGTCCGAGAAGAAAGTTTTTCCTGCCCGGGAATCGCTCAACCACGGAATCGCGGAAAGTCTTGTAATCATCCAGATACTGGTCGAAGCTCATTATATGTCCGCGCTTGCCGTCGCTGCGTCCGTGGCCGCGGTGGTCGGACCCGAACACGGCGAAGCCTTTCTGGTTGAGGAATTCCGCCAGGTGCGCGTAGCGGAGGATATGCTCGCCCAGGCCGTGGCAGATGAAAACCATGGCCCGGGGTTCCGCGGCCGGCCGGAAGCCGTGCCAGTAAAGGCGCGTGCCGTCCTGAGCGGTGATAAAGCCGCTTTCTTCCATGCTCAGCCCCCCGCCATGGGCATCAGCAGCGCGATCTCGTCCCCGTCCTTGACCGCCATCTCCATCGCTTCCGGAATATCGTGCTGGTCGCCGTTGATCAGGATCACCGGCGGGGTCGGCAGCTTGAGCATCTTCTTGAAATAGTTCTTGGCCTGGGTCTTGTCCAGCCGCTCCAGCAATTCCTTCAGCTTGACGCCGTCCTCGAACTCCTGGTCATACACCCGGTTGACCATGTTGCGGTCAATCAATCCCGCCAGTTTGACTCTTGCTTTGGGCATCCGGCTTACCCGTAAAAGTCCTTGGACACTTCGGTCAGGCCCAGCTTTTCCAGGACTTCCTTGCGGGGCTTGCCGCTGACCGGGTCCCAGCCATACGCTTCGTAGAAAATCCGGCGGGTCTCGTCCGAATTCAGGGTGACATTCTTGTGCGGCCCGTAGGTCAGGGGCGGCTCGCCCCGGACCCGGCCGGTCATTTTGAAATCGCCGGGCTTGATCCCTTCGCGGATATTGAAGCTGTGGCGCATGGTCTCGATCCGCTCCGCCACGGCCAGGTATTCATCCGGGGTCTTGGTCCAGCCGGTGGCCGCGTTCAGCCATTCGAAGATCGGATTGCGCGGTCCGCACTGGAGCCCGAACAGGCACATGCCCACGCCGTTCGCGATCTGCATCAGCTTCGAGTCCAGCACCTGGTTCTTCATGCGCGCGCCCGGTTCGCGCAAGGCTTTTTTGGTCGCCACCAGTTTGGTCGAATCCGCATCGGTGAAAAAGCGTTCCACCTTGATCAGGTCCTGATAGGTGAAGCAGGCAATGGTATGCCGGCCGGGGGTGGGTTCATTTTCATACGAGGTCATCTGGCCGGGATCGAATTTCGGGTCGTGCATGGGCAGTTCCTGGCCGCCCGCGTGGATCGCGAATTTCTCCGAGCCTTTGCCGAGCTTCTTCGCCGCCACCTTGACCCCGTCCGCCAGCAGGTCCCCGATGCCCTCGCGCTTGATCATCTTTTCCACCAGCTTGAGCATGGCGTCGGTGTTGCCCCATTTCAACTCCAAGCCTCCGGTGTCCTCCTTGCTCAGGATCCCGCTCTCGTAACACTCGATCGCAAACGCCACCGCGCCGCCACAGGAGATGGTGTCCATCCCGCCGCGGTTGACCATATCGTTCACCTTGATCAGCGCCTGGGTATCGTCAATCAGGCAGGAGGTCCCGAACACGCACAGGGTCTCATATTCGGGCTTGTGGGTTTCCTCGATCGGATAGGGGCCGTCCTTTACCGACATGATCCCGCCGCACCGCACCGGGCAGGAATAGCAGCCATATTTCTTGACCTGATATTTGAGCAGCGCGTCGTCGCTGAACTTGGAACTGCGGTCGAGCGGGAAATCCTTATATCCTGCGCCGCCCCAGTTTTTGACCGGGCTGTCGCCATTCTCCGCGCTCATGGCGGTGATGCCCATGGTGCCGTATTTTTTGAGCAGCAGCCGGTAGAGATCGCCGGGGTTGGCCATCATGGTCGAGCCGGCCCGGGTTACGATCCCGACGATCCGGAGCAGGCGGTTGCCCAGCACCTTCATCATGAAGTCCGCCCGGTCCAGCGACTTGTTATATTTCTTGGTCAGTTCCTTGATCCGGTCCGGGTTCTGGGTCTCGATCTTGGCCTTGCCCTTGACCGCCAGCGCCTTCAGTTTCTTCGAGCCCATCACCGCGCCCAGGCCCGACCGGCCGGCATACCGGCCCTTGTCATTGCTGATCCCGGCGATCAAGCTCAGCTTTTCTCCCGCCGGCCCGATGCACGCGATCTTGAATTGCCCCTTATCGTCCCCCAATTCCTTGCGGATCGTATCCTCCGTGTCGCAGGTGTCCTGGCCCCACACTCCAGCCGCGTCCTTTAACTCGACCTTCTTGTCATCAACCGCCAGGTAGACCGGCTTATCGCTCCTGCCCGTGAAGAAAATCCCGTCCACCCCGGCCTTCTTGATCGCGGGGGAAAGGTCGCCCCCGCAATTGGCGTCTCCCCAGCCGCCGGTCAGCGGGCTTTTCGCGCAGGCCATCCAGCGGCCGGTGAAGACCGAGCCGGTCCCGGTCAGCAGCCCGCTCATGAACGCCAGGATATTATCCGGGCCCATGGCATCCGCTCCCGGCGGGATCCGGTCATAAAGGATTTTCGCCGCCAGGCCGTAGCCGGACAGGAACTTCTCGTAAATTTCATCCGGGATATCTTCGTAGGAGATCTTCTTGCTGGTGAGGTCCACCCACATGATTTTCCCCATGTAACCCTTTCCCATTATTCTTCCTCCTTGTCCTTCCTTGGAAAATACAGGTCCTGCTCCCCAGGAGTCAACTCATGCAGTTCCATTTTATCCGGCATCTTTGCCGCCGGCGGGTAATTGATCGGTGCTGATTTTTTTCCTCTCCCCACTGCAAATCTCGGCTCGAAGACAGTTACGGCAATCATCGAGCCTAACGCCGCTATTATAGCAAAGATCAGCAGAGAAGAAAACAGCAGAATGACCAGGAACAATCCCGGATGGGTGAACCATCGCAGGAACTCGTCAATATACACCTGAGCCTCGGGAGGAATCTCCGCGCCCTGGTTCTGCAACGCCTCCTGGAAGGCCAGACTAAATTGGTTCGGATTCCAGAAATAGGTCAGCGCGGCCATCAGGCTGAAAATCATTCCGCCGATCAGACCGCTGAAAATGCCGACCAGGGCGCCTTCCCCCGCCCGGACCGGTTGTGCCGCGGACCGGCACAGGATCCATCCGGCCATGCCCCCGCCCAGGATCTGCCATAAACAGCAGCAGTTCCCCAAATTGACTCCCGGGATCGAACTCAACGCCCCGAGCACGATTCCGGCGATCAGGAATGACTTCAGGTAATATTCCCGGTTTTCCATTCCCGCTCGTCTCCCAGCATCTCGATCAGATCGGAAACCCCGAAGCCCAGCAGCCGGCCGCTCGCAAAGCCAAAACCCAGCCCGAGCAAAAACCTTGCCCAGCCCGGCGTGTCAATGATTCCGAACCAGTTAAGAAAGCCATCGGCCGCCATCAACAGGATCGGGATCAGAACCGTTTTATTCATCATCATTGTGCGAGCGACCTTCCTGTCCGCCGTAGCCTTGGCGAAGGCAGAGGTCGCGATTCCTTGAATTCCCAAGAACATCCCCAGGTAAATCCCGGCGCATCGGGCGCAGACCGCGAGCTTGACTCCGGCGAGGGCAAAACTTCGGCCGGGAAGCTGGTGGCAAAACGGGGCAAAGGCCAGGCGGGAAAGGTCCGCGAGGGCAGGGGCATGGATCCAACTTGAAATCACCGGCAGGAGGATCAAAAGCAATAGGCACCCAAGCAAAATCTGCAAAAAAATCAAACCGGTCAGCGTTCTTTTCACTTGCCTAAACCTAGCGTAATTTCCTGCCTGCGTCAATCAGCAGCCGGGGGCGGAAAAATGAATGGCGTCAAACCATCAAGCCGCGAGAATTGACCAACGCTCCATTATTGATTACCCTAAAAGCAGGCGGAGGCGATCGTTAAGCATAATCTCAATATCTTTTTGACATTTGCCGGCATCGCCGTGGTTGCCTTGCTCACGATTAAATGCACCCAGGAACGCGAGGCCCCTGAAAATAAAGTTCTTGCCAACTCCTTCAATTATTCTCGCGCCGCGTCATACACCCCGGTTCCGGGACCGGACGCGAATTGCAACCAAGCGAGCGCGGTCCCGGCCAAGGACGCCCTGGGTCTGGAAAAGATCATGGCGCTGATGTCCACGCGGGATGATGATTCTTATTTAAAAGTAAAACAGGCGCTGACCGGTATGGGCGGGAGGATCACGGTGGAGGCGGCGCCGGAGATCATTTTGGCGCTACTGCCGCCGGGCAAAGAAGCCGGACTCAAGAACCTGCGGGAAATCCTCGCGGTCAGCGCCCAGTCTCTCGACGAAACCCTGCCGGGCTTATCGCGACGACAGAGGAAAATGGCAAGCATCTGGAACCGGCGACTGAGCGGAATGATCGAGCCTACCCGGCTCAAGAATCCTCCGCCGCCTCCGAACGACTTGCGGCAAAGACCTTCTCCGAAAAAACCGGTAAAAATAAAGCCACCCAAAGAACTCCCACGGGGATTCTCGCTCCCGGCCGCAGCCGATTTTCGGCGCAAGATCAACCGATCATTCGAGGAGATTTCACCGGCGCCCACGGTCCAGATGTCGGGCACGGTGGCGGTGGCGGTTTTTTTCCCGGAGAGCAACGGCGGGGTTGACCCGAACCTGGATACCTGGACCACGGACCAGGTGAACAATGTGATGGTCGAGCTCGCCGCGGGTTTGGACTGGTGGGCGACGATTGCGCCGGTCGCCCAGAATTTGAGTTTTGTGCTCAGCTCCTATGACCCCTCCAGCAGCTCCTGCGCGCAGACTTCTTACGAGCCCATCACCAGGTCCTCCGACGAAATCGGACTCTGGATCGGCCAGATTATGGACTGCTTGGGCTACGAGAGCGGCGACTACCTGCAACAAGTGGATACTTTTAACGGCTGGCTCCAGGCGGACACGGGCGCGGTTGCGGCTTTTTCGGTGTTCGTGGCGAATGACGCGGCCGATCCCGACCACGAATTCTCCGACGGCTACTTTGCCTTTTCCTACCGGGGCGGCCCGCTCGAGGTCATGACCTACGGCAATGACGGCTATGGGATCGGCAATATGGACGCGGTGTTCGCGCACGAAACCGGCCATATTTTTTGGGCTTATGACGAATACTCAAGCGCCTGGAGTTGCTTTTGCGCCTATGGCTCGGAGAACTGTCAGAACCAGAACTGCGAAAAATCCTGCCTCAAGAATGAAAGTTGCATTATGCGCGGCCAGGTCGCGCCCTACACCAATGACAAGCTGTGCGATTGCACCCGCGGCCAGATCGGTTGGTCCTGCGGGAGCTGCGCGAGCCTGAGACAAAGCTGCCCATGCGTCGCCGCGCCTTACTGCTGTTTCCATGATTCCTATACCATCGCGAGCGGAGACTCCGTAAGTCTGGCGCTCACCACTTCCGACCAGAAAGATGCGTCGGGAAAATATTTCGACGATTTTGAATTTTGCGGCGGCGAGGGCGATCAGGTCACCATAGATATGTTATCCGGCAGTTTCGACGCGGCGCTGGAATTGTTTCCGCCCAGCTCGTGCGCCGCGGCCGCGGCCTCCGATGACAACGGAGGCTACGGCAACAACGCAAGGATTGTTTTCACCCTAACGGAAACCGGGACCTGGACGATCAAGGCCGGAGCCGCAGTCGCGGGCGCGACCGGGTCATACCGGCTCTGGCTGAACGGCCCGGCCGGCTGCCTGAACGACGCGGCCTGCGTGGACGCGAATGCCTGCACCTTGATCGAGACCTGCGCGCATCCGGGCGGGTATCCCTATTCAACCTGCGCCTTCAGCCCCGCTCCCGCGGGAACCGATTGCGGAGTTTGCAAAGTCTGCAATGCCGCGGGCGGCTGCGCGGCCAAGCCCGCGGATGACTCTGCCTGCGGGACCATTGATTGCAGCGGCCTCAACTCGACCTGCCGGACTTATTCGGACCTGACCTCGGCCCGGTGCAAGGAACTCGGCGTATGCAAAGCGCCCAACAGTTCCGACTGCGGCCTCTATAGCAACGCGAATTCCGCAACCGCCTGCGAGGACGGCGAGGAATGCACCGCGGATGACCATTGCGACGGCTCGGGAGATTGCCTGGGCACGGATTTGCCCGACGGGACCGCGTGCGGCACGGGAGGATTCTGCTCCAGCGGAGAGTGCAAGAATTGCGTATTGGCGGTGCTCCGTCCCGACGGCGGCGAAACCCTCCGGGCCGGGGCGTCCTACAAGATCAAGTGGACCGCGACCGGACCCGACTGCAGCGGCTCGGTCCAGCTTAGATATTCCACCACCGGCCCCAACGGCCCCTGGCAGGTCATCAAAAAGCATACCGCCAACGACGGGGTTTTTGCCTGGACCGTCCCCCCTGTCACCACCAACCGCGGCCGGATCAAGGTTTCGGACTACGCCCATAAAAGCTTTTCCGACATCAGCGATAAAAATTTCTCGATCGCGCCGTAATCGGAATTCGGAGTTCGGAATTCGAAAATAGCACTGCCCCTCCTCCTTCGCCTACAGATAGCCCGGGCGTGAAGAGGCTTCGGAGGACAGGCTGACCCCTGGCTACTGAGCACTGGCCACTTTTCCGGTTGCTAAATCCTCAAGGTTGTGCTAATGAGAAAGTGGGCGCATTTTATAGAAGCGTAAACCAACGCAATCTCGAAAGGGGGAGGACATGGCCCGGCTGAAAAGAAACTTTAAATGGGCTTTGATGGTTGTCGCCATGGCCGGACTGGGTCTGCTTTTTGCCCAATGCCTGGAAGACCGGGACGCTTCCTCAAAAGATTCGGCCCGGACTGACGCGAAGTCAATCGTTGTTCCCGGTTCCTCTGATTATTCCCCGGCCCCTGCGCGGCATGAAGTCGTCGAGTTGCGCACCCTCGACTCGAAAACCTTTGACAACGGCGACGGCACCATGACCGCCTTGATCAGCACGGGGCCGATCCATTATCTGGACCCGGTCACCAATAACCTGGAGGAGATAAAAACCGGGATCGCGGCCAGGAAACAGTTGCCCCTGGCTTCTCGGCTCAAAGCCTCGGAAAAATTGGCCTTGCGTCCGCTCGACCGGGAAGCTTATGATTTTGCCAATGAGACCAATTTGCTCCGGTCCTATTTCAAGGCCCGCTCAAAAGGGACCAGCCTGGTCCGGGTCGAGCTGGGCGAGAGCGATTACCTGATCTGGCAACCGGTCTCGATCAGGTGGGAGAACGGGGCCGGCGGCGAGGAAAAGATTGACGAGCTCGAAGATGTGCCCGGAGTGGCCAATGGAAATACTGTCAGCTACCAGGGCATTTTTGCCAATGTTGATGAGGAATTCATAAGCTTGCCGGGGATGCTCAAGGACCAGATCATCCTTGCCGCGGCGCCCGCGGCTCCCGTTTTCTCGGGGCCGGAAATGAGCCTGGTGATTGAAGGGGCGCTGCGGATTTCGTCCGGCTTGAAACTGGCAGTCAAGGGGCAGGAACCGGTTGATGTTTTTGAAAGCGCTTCCGAGCTTGAAATACAAAATTCCAAGGGCGAGCCGGTTGCGTTCATCATGGCGCCGAAGGTTCATGACAAAAACCTGGCCCCGGCATCCGCCGCGGTCTATCGAATCCGGCGGCAGGGCGAGGCGATCAGTTTCAGCGTCAAGATTTCCGCGGATTGGATTTTATCCCAAGAGATTGTTTATCCGGTTATGGTTGATCCGACGGTCCGGGCAAATCTTCCGGTGGATACGGTTATCGCGAGCGGCTGCGCGGATTACAATTATCATTTAAGCCCGTTCACCCAAGTGGGAGAACATGACACCGATAATGGCTGCCAGACGGATTGGGTTGGCGCCGGCTGGGGTATGGTCAGACCGGGCCATGACCCGGTCCCGGCCTGCATCTCTGCCGCGAGGATCTCGCAGGCGGACCTCTATTTATATGTTGACCCGGCAACCTCGGTGGGCGCTCCGCCCGCGGTCAAGCCGGAAAGGATCGGATCCTCCTGGGAAGGAAACAGTGTGACCTGGCAGAGCCGTCCGGGGTATGTTGAAGATGGAAATGAAAAGCGGGTCCCGGACAACAGCACACCCAATTGGGAGAAGTGGGGAGTAATCAACAGTGTCCAAAAATGGCACGGCGGAAATGCCTTTTACGGTTTTTATCTGATGCCGGTCCACCCCCAGGCCGGAGATAATTATGTGAGCTTCTACGCGGCCAATCATTCCGCGGAATGCAGTCCCAAGTCCCCGCTCCCGCTGGGCGCCTGTTCCGGCTATCTGGAAGTCCAGTATGCCAATGAATGCGCCCCCAATTCAACCTGCTGCACCGGCGAGGGCTGTTTCCGGCCCGCGGGTTATTCCTGCAATGACAGCGATGCCTGCACCAGCGCGGACCATTGCCAAGCGGGCGGGGTTTGCAAGGGCAGCTATAAATGCACGCCCAATTCCAAATGCTGCGACGCGAGCGGATGCTGGGATCCGTTCGGCTCGGTTTGCGAGGACGGCAATGCCTGCACCAGCGGCGAAACCTGCGATGCTAATCATCGCTGCAAGGGAGGCGTGCCCGAGTGCGCCGCCGGCTCAACCTGCTGCACCAAAAACGGGTGTTGGCATAATACCGGCGACGCCTGCGATGACGGCGACGCTTGCACCGCGGGCGAGAATTGCGACGCCTCGCATTTGTGCGTGGGCGGGTCCAACTACTGCACTCCGCTTTCCACCTGCTGCGACGCCAGCGGCTGTTTCCTCCCCAGCGGGACCGTGTGCAATGTCACCGGCGTTTGCCAGCAGGGCGCCTGCCTGGACTGCGCTTATGAAATTATCTCGCCCAATGGCGGACAAAAGTGGATG
The DNA here is from genome assembly GCA_903897985.1 of uncultured delta proteobacterium. GTDB lineage: Bacteria > RBG-13-61-14 > RBG-13-61-14 > RBG-13-61-14 > DRUE01 > CAIYYW01. Next base: position 1,105 of record CAIUDS010000046.1, on the reverse strand, counting down.
GTGGGCGCAAGGCAGAAAATCAAGTGGGTGAAATATGGCACTTGCAGCGCCACGGTCCAATTGAAATATTCAATCCAGGGACCGAGCGGGCCCTGGAAAACGATCCAGGCCGCGACCGACAATGACGGCGGGTTCACATGGAAGGTGCCCGCTTCCCCCACCAGTCGGGCCCGGGTCCAGGTGGTGGATTCCGTGAACGCGGCATATTCCGGCATGAGTGCGAAAAATTTCACCATCCTGTCGGCTTCCGCGGCTCCGCCTCTGGATGAAGAGGGCGCAGAGGATTCAGGCTATTGCTCGAAATACCCTGATGAGGAAGAAGGAGAATAAATATTATTCGTAAACCTTCTCGAGCTTCAGTTCCGCGTTGACCGCGTCCTTCTCGAGGTCCCGCACTTTTTTCAGATACTCAATCAGGGCCAATAGATGCCGCCGGTCTTCATAACAATGTTGCCGTTATATCCTCCCCAGACAATCATCGAACTGCCAGTCCAGACCGCGGTATACCAAAATCTTTTCGAAGGAGCGTTGGTGGTGGAGGTTGCAGTCCAGGAATCCGCGCTTGGGTCATATTGGGCGCCGGTATTCATTCCATTGCTGCCGTTATATCCTCCCCAGACAATCATCACAGGGGTAGTTAAGCCGACGGTCCAGACTGCAGTATGGCCCTCTCTCACAGAAGCCGCGTTGGTGGTGGAGGTTTCCGTCCAGGAATCGCCTGCCGGGTTATACCTGCCGCCGGTTTTGTAATAAGTTGGGCCGGGGTAGGCCTCTCCACCCCAGACAATCATCTGGATCCCGGTCCAGACCGCAGTATGACACCTTCTTGCAGAAGGCGCGTTGGTGGTTGAAGTTGAAGTCCAGCTATCGGTGTCGGGGTTATATCTACCGCCGGTATTTAAGGGGGGACTGCTATCTCCAGTCGCTCCGCCCCAGACAATCATTTCCGTGCCGGTCCAGACTGCAGTATGGTTATCTCTCACAGAAGGCGCGTTGGTGGTTGAAGTTGAAGCCCAGCTATCGGTGCCGGGGTCATATTTACCGCCGGTGTTTGTATATGTTTGGTCTTTATCACATCGGCACCCGCCCCAGACAATCATTTCGG
>CAIUDS010000045.1 GCA_903897985.1 uncultured delta proteobacterium | reverse complement strand
CGCCAGACCGGGAGACACTGGTGTCTTGGTCCTGCCACCCAACCCTTTCCCCAGCGAACCGAATGCAGTAAGTAGCTAAGTAGCAGTCTACTTAGCTACTTACTCATCACCTTTCACCATTTGGGCGGTTTGAAAAGCGGGGTCCATTCCATTAAGATAAGCGCAAGGGTAGATGGAAGAATTTGAGCAGTGGAAAGAGAAGTTCCTGGTGCACATTGCCCGGGAGAAGAACTTTTCGAAGGACACGGTCGCGGGATACGGGTCGGACCTGACGGAGTTCGGGCAATACCTGCGGGAATATTTCGAACTCGCGGAAAGCGCCCCGGTCGAGGTTTCGAAAATAGACAAGAAGGCCATCCGGGCCTGGCTCAACCGTCTGTATGACGGGCTTCAGCCGGTTTCGATCGAGCGCCACCTGGCCTCGGTCCGAAGCATGTTCCAATACCTGGTCCGGGCGGGAGTGGCCGGCCACAACCCGGCGCGGCTGGTGCGGAGTCCGAAGAAGGAAAAGAAACTGCCCAAGGTCTTGAGCCCGGACGAGGTGATCGGCCTTCTAGAGGCGCCCGGTGAGGAGAGCGTGCTTGGCATCAGGGATCGGGCGATCCTGGAATTGTTTTACGCCGCGGGCATCCGGGTGGGCGAGTTGCGCGGGCTGAACCTGGCGGATATTGACCTGGACGAGCGGGAGCTCCGGGTGATGGGCAAGGGCGGCAAGGAACGGGTGGTGATCATAAACGAGATTTCGGCGTCTAAGATAAAAGAATGGTTGAAAGTGAGGAGCAAACTGGCGGGGTCGGTTTTAAATCCGGACACGGAGCAGGCGCTTTTCCTGAGCCATCACCGGAGGCGGATCACCAAGCAGGGGATCGAGAATATGCTTAAAAAGTATCTGCTGAAGATCGGCCTGTTCAAGGCCGCGACCCCGCACACGCTCCGGCACAGTTTTGCCACGCACCTTTTGGACAGCGGCATGGACCTGCGCAGCATTCAGGAACTGCTGGGCCACGCGAGCCTGAGCACGACCCAGCGATATACCCAGGTGGGACTAAAGGAATTACAGGAGGCCTATGATGACGCACACCCAAGGGCAAGGAAACGCTGAACAAATGCGCGGGACCACCGTCCTGCTCGTCCGGCGCAACGGCAAGGTGGTGCTGGCCGGCGACGGCCAGGTCACCCTGCAGAACCTGGTGATCAAGAGCCACGCCAAGAAGGTGCGCCGGCTTTACCACGACCAGATCATCACCGGCTTTGCCGGCGGCACCGCGGACGCGCTCACGCTCTACGAAAAGTTCGAGCAGAAACTCGAGACCCACGGCGGCAATTTGCGCCGCTCCGCGGTGGAGCTGGCCAAGGACTGGCGGACCGATAGGGCCTTGCGGAGACTCGAGGCTTTGATGATCGTGGCCGACCCCGGCGCCGCGTTCCTCATCTCCGGCTCCGGCGATGTGCTCGAGCCGGACGAGGATGTCATCGCCATCGGCTCGGGCGGGCCGTATGCCGAGGCCGCGGCCAAGGCCCTGCTCCGCAACACCGCGCTTTCCGCCCGGGAGATCGCGGAAAAGGCCATGGAGATCGCGGCGCAGATGTGCATCTTCACCAACCGCGAGTTCGTGTTCGAGGAAATCTGATGAAAAATTTGACGCCGAGACAGATTGTGGAGGAGCTGGACAAATACATCGTCGGGCAGGACGAGGCCAAGCGGGCGGTGGCGATTGCGCTGCGGAACCGGTGGCGGCGGCGGATGGTGCCGTCGGATTTGCGCGACGAGATCACGCCCAAGAACATCATCATGATCGGCCCGACCGGCGTGGGCAAGACCGAGATCGCCAGACGGCTGGCGCGTCTGGCCCAGGCGCCGTTTTTAAAAGTGGAGGCCACCAAATACACGGAGGTCGGCTATGTGGGCCGGGATGTGGACAGCATGATCCGGGACCTGGTCGAGCTTTCGGTCAAGATGGTCACGGACGAGGAGAAGCGGCGGGTGGAGGAACGGGCAAAGCGGGAGGCGGACCGGAAGATTTTCGAGAGCCTGCTGCCGCGCAAGGACGAACTGATGAACCGCTTCGGGATGCTCAACGACCGGGAGATTTTGGTCTATCTGGACCAGGGCAAGCTGGACGACGAGGAGATCGAGATCGAGCTGGCGGCGCGGCAGTCCATGCCCATGGCGCAGGTGATCAGCCCGCAGGGCGTGGAGGAAATGGGGATCAACCTGGGCGATATCTTCGGGCGGATGTTCCCGCCGGGCGCGGCGAAGCGGCGTCGGATCAAGGTTCGGGAGGCGCGCGAGCTTTTGGTGGGGGAGGAGGCGCAGAAACTGATAGACATGGAGAAGGTTACCCAGGAGGCCCTGGCGCGGGCGCAGGACGCGGGGATTGTCTTTATTGACGAGCTGGACAAGGTGGCGGGAAAGCACGCGGGCGTGGGCCCGGATGTGAGCCGCGAGGGCGTGCAGCGCGATTTGCTCCCGATCATCGAAGGCTCGACCATCGTCACCAAATACGGCATGGTCCGCACCGACCATATCCTGTTCATCTCCGCGGGCGCCTTCACCATGACCAAGCCGTCGGACCTGATCCCGGAACTGCAGGGCCGGTTCCCGATCCGGGTCGAGTTGAAGCCTCTGACCAAGGACGACTTTGTCCGGATTTTAAAAGAGCCCGAAAACGCCCTGGTCAAGCAATACAAGGCGCTGCTCCTGACCGAGAACATCCAGATAGACTTCCGCGACGACGCCATCGAGGAAATCGCAAGGATCGCGGAAAGCATCAACCAGCGCGCCGAGAACATCGGGGCGCGAAGGCTGCACACGGTGATGGAAAAACTGCTCGAAGATTTTTCCTTCTCGGCCCCGGAAATGAGCGGCGCCAAAATCGTGATTGACGCCGAATATGTCAAAAACAAGCTCAGCCCCATCCTGAAGGACGAGGACCTGAGCCGGTATATTCTCTGAACCGGCAACCGGAAGCAGGATGTAGTAAATGCCGACCGCTTCTCACGAGTTGGAAATTCTTGCCTTAATTTTCACAATCTGGCATAATCAGATGGGGGAAAGGGAAAATGGCCAACATTCTGGTGGTTGACGACGAGTTGTTTTACCGCGAGATCGCCCGGGAGATCCTGGAGAAGGACGGCCACAAGGTGTCGGCCGCGGCCAACGCCCGGGAGGCCCTGGAGCTGGCGCGGCAGTCGCTGCCGGACCTGGCCCTGGTGGACATCGTGCTGCCGGGCTCGATGGATGGGCTGGAGCTTCTGTTCAAGCTCAAGAGCCAGTCCGGGAACCTGCCCGTGATCATGCTGAGCGCTTACGAGGACAAGAAATTGATCTTGACTGCGCTCCGGCGCGGCGCGTTTGATTATTTGTTCAAGCCCATCTCGGCCCAGGAGCTCAAACGCTCGGTGGACCGGGCGCTCGAACATTACCAGTTGATGCGCGAGCGCGACGCCAAGCTGGTCCGGCTCTCGCGGCTGGAGGAGGGCGCCGGCCAGCTTGCCCACTTCATCAAAGGCCGGCTCCGGCTCGAGGGGTTGGCCAATGCCTATCAACTGCTCGAGACCACGGTCGAGCTGGTGAGCCAGGTGCTCGAGTGCGAGCGGGTGAGCATCATGCTTCTGGATCCGGCGAAAAATATCCTGCGGGTGGTGGTGAGCAAGGGCCTGAGCAAGACCATGGTTAAAAAGGAAAGCCAGACGCCGGCCAAAAGCATTTCCGGCTGGGTGCTCGAGAACCGGAAGGCGGTGCTGGTGAAAGATGTCAACTCGGACGAGCGGTTCTCGGCCTCCGATTATTCGAGCCAATACAAGACCAATTCCTTCATGATCGCGCCCTTGTTCGCGGGCGACGAGATCGTCGGCACCATCAACGCCAATGACAAAGCCGGGGGCGCGGATTTCGGGGAGGACGACCTGATCCTGCTCCGGACCTTTTCCCACCAGGTCGCGCTGACGCTCCAGTACCTGCAACTGATCTCGGAACTGGAGCGCGAGAAGAAGCGGATGGGCCTGCTGGCGGAGCTGGAGAAGATCCTGGTGGAAGAGCGGGATCCCAAGGCCCTGCTCAAGGCCATGCTCAAGAAATGCTCGGAAATACTGGAGGTGCAGAGCGCTTCCCTTTACCTCAAACACGAGTT
>CAIUDS010000044.1 GCA_903897985.1 uncultured delta proteobacterium | reverse complement strand
GGGATTTGGCCGGCTTGATCGCGGTGGTCAGCCCGAAACGGCCGGGTTTTAAGATCAGGCATTTCCGGCCCGGGCAGATCGCGGGGTTGGCGGACCTGCTGGAAGGTTACATCCAGGCGCATCGGAAAAAGCGGGAGGTCCAGATTTACCTGGACGGCAAACGACTCCAGCTCAAGCCCTTCATCAAGGACTTCTTTCTCAATAGCATCACCGCCATGGTGGGATCGCTCCGGGACGCCGGCGGCGCGAAACGGATCCAGATCAGCATTGACCTTCCCGAAGGCGTTACCGTGCCGCGGGCCGAGACGGAATAACCGCGGCGTTATTATTCCTGCGGCGGGATCACCACGAAAATGGTCTGCGCCGATCTCCAGATCCAAAGCAAAACCTGATCCTTGCCGGCGGGCTCAACCGCTTTCGAGAAATCCTTGCCGCTCTTGACGATGGTCTGGTTGACCCGCAAAATCACATCGCCGACCTGGAGGCCGGCCTCGCCCGCGCGGCCGCCATCCTCCACCGCGGTAACCACCACCCCCTGCAATTCGCCGGGAATCCCGAACTCCTCCCGCAACTCGTTCTTCAAGTCGTCCACCTGCAAGCCCAGCTCCGAGGGGTTGCCCGCGCCGGGCTGGGTCATCTGCTCTTCTTTCATTTCCACGATGTCAACGGTGATGGTCATTTCTTTCCCCTGCCGGCTAATCTTGAGCTCAACCTTTTCCCCCGGCTTGGTGTCCCCCACCAGGTTCTTAAGTTCGCTCCCGCTCCCTATTTTTTGGCCGTTATAACTGGTGATGATGTCTCCGGCCTTGAGTCCGGCCTTGTCCGCGGGGCTTTGGGCCACCACCATCCCCACCAGCGCCCCCTCGCCCTCGTAATTGAAGCCCTTGCGCAAATCCGGGTTGAGGTCCTGGATGCCGATCCCCAGCCATCCCCGGATCACCTTGCCGTATTCGACCAGGTTATACATGACCGCCTTGGCCATGTTCGAGGGGATGGCGAAGCCGATCCCGATATTGCCCCCGGACTGCGAGAAAATCACCGTGTTGATCCCGATCAGTTCCCCGCTTAGATTGACCAAGGCTCCGCCGGAATTGCCGGGGTTGATCGGAGCGTCGGTTTGGATGAAATCCTCGTAATCCGCGATCCGCAAATTGGCCCGGCCCTTGGCGCTTACAATCCCCATGGTGACCGTGCCCGAGAGTCCGAACGGATTGCCCACCGCCAGCACGAATTGTCCGACCTCCAACTTGTCCGAGTCCCCCAGGGGCAGGGTGGGAAGGTCGCTCGCGCTGATCTTCAAGAGCGCCAGGTCGGTTTTCGGGTCCGCCCCCACCAGCTTCGCGCTGAAAGTCCTTTTATCGGTCAGCGAAACCTGGATCACATCCGCGCCCGCGATCACATGGTTGTTGGTCAGGATATAGCCGTCCGGACTCACGATCACGCCCGAGCCCAGGCTCTTCTGGATCTGCTCGCGCGGGACATTCGAAGGCGCCTGTTCCCCGAAAAACCTCCGGAAAAAAGGATCGTTGAAAAACGGGTTCGCCGGCTGGGGCTGAACCTGGACCTTTTTCTCGGTGTTGATGTTCACCACCGCGGGTAGCGCCTTGTTGGCCGCCAGCATCACCCGCTGCTCGAAATCCGAGGTTCCTTGCGGAATGATCACCTGCTGGGGCAACGGCGTAACCGGAACTTTGGTAATTGGTTTTTCCTGGCCACGCCGCCAGGGGAATGTGAAACCCTGCGAACTCTTGCCTAGCCAATAACCGCCGCCCACAAGCAGCGCTATCAAAACCATCACCAGCAGTCCCTTGGACCATCTTCTGCTCATTATCAGGCCTCCTCCATGAATACCAAGGTATCATCTTTAGATTTGGATTTCAATAGTCCTCAAAAGGTTTCAAAACCTTGACCGGGCGCGGAAGGAGTCGCGGAGTTTGGAGGCGCGGGAGGACCGGCGGCAGCGGAAGCATCGTTCGGAGGGGAGTTTTGCGGACGGGGCGAATAACCATATATTCGGATTCTGTTTGGCGGGTCCGCGTTAGGGCCGGCGCTTGCCATGGGCAAGACCAGATTTGGGGTTATGGGCGGGTTAATTTTGTCCGGGATTAGGGCGATGGAGTCGGCTTTAGACAAAATTGGGCGGCTCCGGATGGTTTTAGGGACGATGGGCAAAAATTGGCTTGAGCAACCGCGGACGGGCGGAGGGTTGAACTAATAATCAATTTCAGAGGCTTTGGGCAACCGGCCCTTAAGGTCCGACCCCAGGTGGCGTCCCAAGCAGCATCCGCGGCGATTTGTCATGGGGGAAGCAAGCCGCAACCCGGGTCCGGCGCCGGGTTTTTATTCGGTCGGTTGCCAGATGAACTTTCCGGTCTTGTTCAGGTACCCGAATTTCGAGCCGGTCCAGACCTTGGCGATCCCGTTGGAGAAGCCCCAGGCCGTGTCAAACTGCGGTTTGATCACCATGGCCCCGGTCTTGTCAACAAACCCCCATTTCCCTCCCACTTTGACCTCGGCCAATCCTTCGGAAAAAGGATCCGCCTGTTCAAATTGAGGGCTGATGACGAACTTGCCGGTCTGGTCTATGTATCCACACCGGCCGGCGAGCTCGACCATGGCCAGTCCTTCCTGGAACCGGAAGGAATCCTCGAATTGGGGCTCGATCATCATTTTTCCGGTTTTATCCACGGCCCCCCATTTGCCGCCCAATCTAACCGCCGCCATCCCTTCGGAAAAGGGCCAAGTCCTGTCATATTCGGGCTTGATCGCCATGGTCCCGGTTTTATCGAGGAATCCCCATTTGCCCCCTTTAATTAATCCATACATGTCCGGGGTCCCGCCGATATTCACCGCGGCCAGGCCCTCGGAGAAGTTGTAGGTCTTGTCAAATTGACAGGCAATGACCAGCTTTCCCGCCGGATCCACATATCCATACTTGCCCTTCAAGGATACCGCACCCAGGCCCTGATAAAATTGCGCGGCGGTTTCAAACTGAGGCTTGATCACCGCCTGGCCGCCGGGGGCGATGAAACCGAATTTGCCCCCCTGCTTGACGGGCAACGGGCCGGCCTGGTCGGGTTACGCGCCGGAGAGGATCAGGCTGATAAAAACCATGCCGGCCAAAATCAATCCGCTCGCAAATCTTTTCATCGGTCTCCCTCCTTGGTCTCGGATTCAGCCGGGATTCATTCTATATCTTTTTTAGCGGACCCGCCAGGGACCTGCCTTTTTGTTGTAGGGGCAGGGCTTGTCCTGCCCGAATTTGGGCGCGGCAAGCCGCGCCCCTACAGTTTAGGGGCGGTGGGATACTCCTGGGTTGCCCTGGTGGAGTTGGTCAATCCAAGCTGGGGCAGGGAAATGACCGCATTGGCTGGCCGGAGGGGTTTCAGAGGACCAGGATGGCTTGGTTGTCTTTCGGGTGGAGGTATCCGTAAATTTCGAGTTTGCGAGGGTTCCCTTTGGGTATTTTGGAGGCTAGGCCAATTATCTTTTGCCCATTTTCCCCAGGGGACAGCCACCTATTTTGTGCTTGCCAGACAAAAAAGGCGGGGGAGTTGGACTCCCCCGCCTTTGGTTTTCGTCCCGTAGGGGCGACCAGCAGGTCGCCCGTACAGATTTAGATAAAGAGAGGCGCGAGCACCAGGGTGATGGTCGAGAGCAGCTTGATCAAGACATGGAGCGACGGTCCCGCGGTGTCCTTGCAGGGGTCGCCGACCGTGTCGCCGACCACCGCGGCCTTGTGCGTGGGCGAACCCTTTCCGCCGAAGGCGCCGGTCTCGATATATTTCTTGGCATTGTCCCAGGCGCCTCCGCCGTTATTAAGGAACAGGGCCATCAGGATTCCGACAATGGTTCCGACCATCAGGAGCGAGCCGACGGCTTCTGCGGCGATGGTTGGATCGTCCGGGGTCTTGAAGATTCGGAAAACAATTCCGACTGCAATCGGCATTAAGACGGCGAGCAAGCCGGGCGCCACCATCTGGCGAAGCGCGCCCCGGGTGACGATGTCCACGGTCCGGCCGTAATCGGGCTGGTCGGTCCCCAGCAGGATTCC
>CAIUDS010000043.1 GCA_903897985.1 uncultured delta proteobacterium | reverse complement strand
AGGCTTTGAGGCTGAGCGGGAAATTTTCGCCGCGGTTTTTGACCTGGAGTTTCCCGCTGAAATATTCGTAGATCGCGAAGCGGTCGCCGGCGATGCCTTCGATGTCGCTGGGGCTGAGTTCGGCCCGGATCGGCCGGAAAAATTTGTCAATGTTCCAGACCACGATCATGCCGCCCTCGCCGACGGGCGCGAACGCCGCGAGCGGGACCATTTCGGTCTTGGGGTCTTTAAGCAGATATTTTCTTACCGGGAGCGCGGGCTGATCCGGCCGGAGCACCAATCCGTCGGAAAGAATCAGCGGCCAGTAATATTCAAACTTTTCCTTGCCCGCTTTGTCCGTGGTGTAAATCGGCCCGCCCGAGATGGCGTGCGCGACCGCGTTATACTCGACATGCCAGTCGTTGCTCATCCACATGTCATAATCCGGCCAGAGCACCTGGTTGAACCAGAGCGAGTTCATGACATTGTTCAGGGAGTTGGCGCGCGGGTTGGTGTAGATGAACGGGGTGTAGTCCACCGCGGCGCGGCCGAGGTTGGTGGTTTCCCATTCGTAAATGGTGTCAATGTTCTGCTCCATGCAATCCATCACATTCGAGTCGAAATATTTTGCCGCGGCCGTTTCCCAATTTTTATGGGCCTGTCCGCTCGAATGGGTGACCGGGAGCAGTTCCCGGGTCATCATCGGGAAAGTACCCTGGTTGTCAACTTTCACGAAGTCCACGCCGGAATCCTTGAGGAACTTATACCAGGTGTCCCAGAACTTCCCGCCGGCGTCCGAGCGCGGGTCCGGAACCGCTACTTTATCGGTGATGGGCAGCAGGCAATCCTGGCAGGCGCGGCCCGCGTCCGAGTCAATCTGGATTCCGTTCCAGTATCCGTCAAAGGTGTGCCAGACCCCGACCCAGGTGATGCCGTAATCCTGCTTCAGGGTCTTCACGGTCTGTTTCATGCCGCCGGGGAATTTTTTCCGGTCGGCTTCCAGGCCGGTGAGATAGAGTCGGCCCTGCCACCAGGGATTCATGGTTTGCTTATTGACCTGGGACCAGCCGTCGTCAATCAAAATCCAGCGCACGGGTACGCCGGCCTTTTTGAAACTTGCCGCATTGTTAAAAAGGTCCTGCTGAGTCACCCGGCGGTAGTAAGTGTTCCACGAGCACCAGCCCAGGTATCCCCAGATCTCCGGGAATTTCTTTTCCACCCGGCGCTTGCCGATCACGCTCTTCGAATCGGCCTCTTTCATGACCCTGAACCCGTAAGCATAAATATCATCAATCAACTTATACGGGTCCTTGCCCCATCCGATCGCGAACATGGGCATGCGGGAAGGCGCAAACTTGGAATCGAGACTGTCCGCGCTTGCGATCAGCATCTTGCCGTCGCCCTGCAGATAGGTTCGCAACCCGCCGCCCGCCAGCGCGATCAGGCATCCCCACTCGCCGTCCGGTTCCTGCCAGAGCGCGAACTGGGTCTGGGCCGGCGCCTTGGCGAGCGAGTCCAGCCAGACCGGTCCGGTTTGATATGGCGCGAACATGGGACCGCCCTGGAAATAGGAAACATGGAACCGGCGGGCTTGCGGCGGATCGAGTTCGAGCGCGATGGAATTCATGGCCGGGAGCGGCCCGCCCTGGTAAGCTATAATCGCGGCAAAGAGGTCGGAATTCAAGGCCTTCAGGATTTCCAGTTTCTTCTCGCCCGAGGCCGGCGCCGTCACTCTGATCCGGTTCTTCAAAGTGTTCTGGTCCCAGGCGGCCCGGGCCGGGCGGCCTGAAAGCAAAACCAGCAGCGCCAATAACATCAGCCCGAACCGGCAACAGTCTTTTCTATTCTTCATCTCTCCCTCCGGAACTTATTTGCTCAATAAATTTTCCCCCTGCACGCTTGCCGGGGTCTGATACCCTTCCAACGCATACAGGGTCGGCGCGACATCCGAAGTCCAGGACCGCTCCGTCAGCTCCTGCCCGGCCGCAATTCCCGGGCCGCGCATGATGAGCAAAGCCGGCTGGGTGCTGGGCCCGCCGTGGCCGCCGACATAGGGATAGATTCTGGGCAGCGGCAGATCCATCTTTCCGATCCCGATATTCGCGAGCCCCACGCCCAGGACCGGGAACTGATAATTTTTCTTGCAGAGCAAAATCAGATCAGGCCAGCTCAGCCCGCCCGGCTGAGGATGTTCAATGTAATACTCGCTGTAGAGTTCCATCGGCGGACTCACCCGCTCGCCCGTGACTTGATCAATCCCGGTTTTCATTTCCTCCCGATCCAGCGCCAGCATCGGGCTTTCCTTTTCCCCGCTCAGCGGATTCTTCATCCGAAAATCTTCCAGCGCCTTTTCCATCTTTACGATCCTATCCGGATCGCGCCGGCCGGGCCTGGCGAAAAAAGCGCCGATCTGACTGGAGGTGAACACGAAATAATCTTTCTTCGCGGAAAAACCCGCGCGGCTAAGGATCGCTTCCAGGTCCGGTCCGGCAAAGAAGTTGGTCTCGAGGCTGTGGTCGGATTCCACGATCAGATAGGAATCATCATAGACGCCGCGGTCCTTCAGGAAAGCGATGAACCGCCCGACCTGCGCGTCCGCTTCTTTCACGGTCTGAACCTGGCCGAGCCGGTTGGCGCTGCGGTTGACCCTCGAGACATCATCGGAAAGATCGTCGGGCGTGTGATGATCATCCCATTCCTTCGGGTCATCCGCGGCGCCGAACATGTGGCCCGCGGCGTCAGCCGCGCCGAGCAAAATATAGCAGACCTCCGGGTCTTCGTTCTCGATCACCCGGAGCGCCTGGTCCATCGTGTAAGGGTCTTCCCATAAAAAGGCGTCCGCGTTTTTCACCTTGCCGAACCTGGCCGCGATGATCATTTTGATCGCTTCATTCTTGGGCCCGACATGGGTTGGAGGACTCACATAATCGGGAAAGGTGTTGAAGGTTGCGATGCGGCTCAGTCCGAAAATCGGGTTGCGGTAATGCTCCGGCACCCAGGGCTTGCCCGAAACATAAGCGGAAAAAGCATTCGGGTTTCCTCCGGCAGCGGGATCTTCAGTGACATTGAAAATAGTGGTGACCGGCTTGCCGTCCGGGCCGTAATACATCAGGTCCACCGCGGCGACCTTGGAGGCGTCGAGCGGGGTGGTCTTGAGCCGGGGCCGGCCCTGGTCGTCGAACCCAAAGAGGAACACATTCACGCTGTAAATTCCGAGTTCGCCCGGAAAGGCGCCGCTCAAATATGCCGCGTGGTTCATGTCGGTGGCCGCGATCAGGTGCGCTTGATGGTTCGGGAAAAAAGTTGCATCCCTGATCGCCGCATGGATATTGGGCGTCAGCCAGTCGCCGTCCCGGCCGGGTCCGTTGCCCTTGGCGTTGAGCGCGAGATATGCCGGGCTGAGCGAGTCAATGGAGACAAAATATATTTTGCGCTTCAAGGTGGTCTCGGCCTCGAGCACGAGCTCGCCGGTTTTTCCGGCGGAGGTTTTCGCCGCGACCGTGACCGCAGCCGCGCTCCCGGCCGTTAACTCGGCCGCAGGCTCGAGCGCCAGTTTGACATAGGCTTTTTCGCCCGGCGCAAGCTTTAAACTGCTTTTTTCCAGCTTGGCGGTCCATCTCTCGGCCGGGTTGGAAACCGACAAATCCACCTTGACCTCCATGAGTTCGGTGTTCATCACGCGGATGAGATAGCTGGTGCGAAGTCCGGGCCGGACCAGGTGGCGGTGAAAAGCCGGAGCGCCTTGGGCGTTCGCGGCCGCGATGAGGCCGCGCTCGGGCATGGTCTTGACCATCTGCCAGGCAGTTGCAACTCCTTCATGCTTTCGCGGCCGACAATTGGTTGCAACCAAAGCCAGGAACAGACTGAAGGCCAAGATGATCTGAAGCCGATCCTGGTTTTGGAACTTTGCCATTTGTATCCGGCAAATTTGGCCGGCTGTTTATTTTCCCATCAGCTTTTTGCCCTGCACGCTTTCCGGAGCTTGGTAGCCTTCGAGGGCATAAAGGGTGGGCGCGACATCGGAGGACCAGGATTGTTCGCCGGAAATCCGCCCCTGATCAATCGCTGGGCCGCGCATCATGAGCAAAGCGTGCTGGGTGGTGGGGCCGCCGTGGCCGCCGACAAAGACATTGACCTTGGGCAGGGGGATGTTCATCTTGCCCATGCCGATGCTGGCGAGTCCCACGCCCATCAACCGGCATTGGTAATTATTCTTGGTCAGGATGAGGAGGTCCGGATAGTCCAGACCGCCTTGCTGAGGATGCTCTATATAATATTCGCTGTAGAGTTCCATCGGCAAAGTCACCCGCTCGCCCGAGACTTTATCAATGCCCGTCTTCATCTCCTCCCGGTCAATCACTATCATCGGGGATTCGCTCTTGCCCGTCATCGGGTTGATCACGCGGGAATCCTCGAGCGCCTTTTCCAGCGCCGGGATCATTTTGGGATCGTTGTTCCCGGGCCGCACAAACAAGGCGCCGATCTGGCTGACCGTGAACAGGAAATAATCCTTCTTGGCTGAATAACCGGTGGGGGCGAGGATCTTGTCCAACTTGGGTCCGGCAAAGAAGTTGGTCTCCATGTTATGGTCGGACTCGACCACCAGGTAGGAGTCGTCATAGGCGCCGCGCGCTTGGAGGAACGCGATCAAACGGCCGACCTGGGCATCGGCGTTTTTCACGATGGCGATTTGGGAGGCGCGGTTGGCGCGCCGGTTGACCTTCGAGACATCGTCGGACGGGTCGTCCGGGGTGTTGTTGGTTTTCCATTCATCCAGGTCCCAGGCCGCGCCGTACATGTGTCCGGCCGCGTCCACCGCTCCGAGCAAAATATAGGCGACATCAGGGTCCTCGTTCGCGATCACTTCCATGGCCTGCTCCGCGCTGTAGGGGTCTTCCCACATGAAGGCGTCGGACAGGGTGATCCGGCCGAAGCGGGTTTTCAAAATCTGGCGGAGCATCTCGTTCTTGGGGGCCACATGGGAGCTGGGCGTGACATAGTCCGGCCAGGTGTTGGCGGTGGCGATCCGGTCGAGTCCGAAGACGGGGTTGAGGTAATGCTCGGGCACCCAGGCCTTGCCCGAGATGTAGGCGGTGAAGGCGTTGGGGTTGCCGCCCAGAGCCGGGGTTTGGACCACATTGAAGATGTTGGTGACCGGCTTGCCGTCTTTGCCGTAATACATCAAGTCCAAGGGCGTGGCCTTGATTATCGGGAGTCCCTTTTCATCGAACCCGAACAGGAACACATTCACGCTGTATAACCCGAGCGTTCCCGGCAGGGACCCGCTCAAATACGCGGCATGGTTCATGTCCGTGGCCGCGACCAGGTGGACTTTGTGATCCGGGAAATAGGTGCAGTCCTTCATGAGCGCATGCAGGTTGGGGGTGAGCCAGTCGCCGTCCTTGCCCAGCCCCGTGCCCTTCGCGTTCAGCGCCAGGTATTCCGGTCCGAACGAGTCAATCGAGATGTAATAAATTTTTCGCTTGGCCGTGGTCTCGGCCTCGAGCGTTAGCTCGCCGGACTGGTTGGTTGAAGTCTTGGCCGCGACTTTGACCGCGGCCACACTCCCGACGGGAAGTTTGGGCGAAGACTTGAGCTCCAGCTTGACATAAACTTTCTCCCCAGGCAAGAGCTTAACGCTGGATTTGTCGAGCGTCGCGGTCCATCCACTGGGTGGGTTGGAAACCGACAAATCCACCTTGAGCTCGATAAGCTCGGTATTCATCACGCGGATGAGGTAGGTGGTGCCCAGGCCGGGCCGGACCAGGTGCCGGTGGTAAGCCGGAGCGCCTTTGGCGCTGGCAGCCGCAATCAGGGCATTGTCCGGCATGGTCTTCACCACCTCAGTGGCGCCGCCGCCGACCATTTTGGAGAGTGCGTTCTGGCCGAAAGCTTTTGCCGAGAGCAGGATCAAGGCCAAAGCAAATACCGCGATCGTTCTTTTCAAGGTCTTCATTTTTTTGCTCCTTTCCTGGGTCATAAATTTTTTCAGGAACCTGACTCCATACTTTTATATCACTTCGGCGATATGGTTGGCAACATGCTGGGCCAAAGCCATGATGGTCTCCTGCGGGTTCACCCCCGGGGAGTTGGGAAAGATGGAGCCGTCGGCGATGAAAAGGCTTTCCACCTCATGGCACTCGCCGAAGGAATTGACCACGCCCTGTCCCGGAATTTCGCTCATGCGGCAGGTCCCCATGGGATGGTTGCCGATCGGGCTGAAGCAGGTCGGGCCCAGGTCGGCCTCCATGATTTTATTGGTCTCGGAAGGGTCATGCAGTTCGGAAGGGACCTTGTAAATTCCGGGCGTGACCATTTTGGCGCCGGCGGCGAACATGAGGTCCGCGGTTGCCTTCATGGCTTTTTGCATCAGCTTCGCGTCTTCCCGGCTCATGTTGTAGCTGATGTTCGGGCTCCAGCCGTTCCTCCGGGCCGTCACCCGGCCGGTGGACTTCGCCCGGATCATGGCGCCGAACCCGGCGATGTGCGCGAGCCTGGCCATCATGTTTTTATGCTTGAGCCCGAACCCGGGCAGCCGGATCCCGATCACATCCGGCGGCGCCCAGAACACCTCGACGATGAAGCCTTGCTTGCGGAAATGGTCGCAGCAGTAACCCTGGTTCACGCCGTCCCAGGCGCAGACCTTTTCGTCGAAAAATCCCAACAGGCCGGTCGCGGTATGGTTGCATAGGTTCCTGCCCGCCAATCCCGAGGAGTTGGCCAGGTTATTTTTCTGGAGCAACACCGGCGTGCCCATGGTGCCGCAGGCCAGGATGACCGCTTTGGCGCGGACCTCCAGAGTTTTTTCGGTTTCCTTCAAACCTTTGGGATCAATAAAGGTCCCGCGGATCCCGACGGCCTTGCCGTTCTCCGTCAAAATTTTTTCCACCCGGCAGTCGGTGTAAAGTTCGCCGCCGCTCTCGACGAACGCGGGCACATAGCTCCGGTCCATTGACCATTTCGCCCCGGCCACGCACCCGCTCATGCAGGTGCCGCAGCCCTGGCAGCCTTTGGAGTTGCGGTAAATCCGGTCGCCGCTCCAGCCCAGAACCTCGCAGGCCTTGCGCATGAGCTTGTTGTTCATGCCCAAGACTTCCTCGGCTTCCGGGCTGATGTTGAGGAACTGCTCGAGCTCGTCGAAGATCGGGCGGAGCGTGGCGGGCGTCAAGCCCTGCAATTTTTCCCGGCTCACCCACTCGTCCAGGATTTCGTCCGGGAGCCGGAAGCAGATCGCGGAATTGATCACGGTGGTCCCGCCCACGCAGCGCGCCTGCATGGTCGGGATGACCATGCGGCCGGTCATGGCCCCTCATGCCGTTGTCGCGGTAGAGCATGCGCATGGCGGCCCAGGAGTCGGCGGTGAACTGCTCCGGCTTGACATAACTGCCTTCCTCGATCAGGACCACGGACTTGCCCAACTTCCGGAGCCGGTGCGCCGCCACCGCCCCGCCCGCGCCCGAGCCGATCACCACCGCGTCCGCATCAATCCGGACTTTGCCGCTAATATCTTTGAATGCGTGAATCACTTTTCCGCTCCCTGGAATGATGTGCGAGTGCCTTCAGGCGCGATTCCTT
>CAIUDS010000042.1 GCA_903897985.1 uncultured delta proteobacterium | reverse complement strand
CGGGCAAAAAGTTGTCCAACCAATGGGGGGAACCTCAGGCCTATATGATAAAATTATGCTGTTTAGCAAAGGCCAACTTAAAAGCCCTAATTTGTGCTCAAGTTTTAAATTTACGGCCAATAACGAAACCATTGAAATGCCACTTCTTCAATGGGTGTTTTATTTTATGTATAAGCCAGCAATGGAATCCCAGATGCTAGAAATCAATCTAAATAACATAAAACGTATGCTTGATAAATTTGCGAATGATTTCCAGGATCGAGGCGAGTATAATGCCTATAAGCATTCGTTAATATTTTATAATAGCGAGTTTACTGAGGCCATATCGGGTGATGGAGGAAAAGCTTGGATGACCATCGGCAAATCAGCAGATTCCATCCAGTATTTAGAAAAAGAAATTAAGGTCAAGGAAGGGAAAAAAATTGCGACCGGATTGGTTATGGAGACATCAAAACCCTTTGATTTTGAAAAAGACTATATACGATGTTTGTCGATTTATCGATTAATTTCAAACATAATAAATACAAGGAAATATTCTTACCTCCTGGACCTAAAGAACCAACCCTTTACAATATGGCATTTCCATGCCATTGACCTTGAGGAATTTTTATATAATGACAACGGTGGCATGATTAGATCTAGCTGGAGCGTGTAGTTTATAGAATAGGCGGGGACAGGTCTAAACACTAAACATATGTGCAGTGAAATTTTTGAATTTCGTCGTGACCGTTGTGTCGTCGTGTTTGGCCTTCAGGGATTACAGATTACACATTACAGATTACAGATAATTTAAAATCTACGTTTCTTCATCTGTGCTAATCTGCGTTAATCTGTGGATGAATCAAGATTTGAATTGTTTGCGCCCTTTGCGTTCTTTGCGTCTTTGCGGTGAAAATTGATTTGTCGCAGACAAGAGTGTCTGCGCCCCTAGAACTCTTTGCGTTCTTTGCGCCTTTGCGGTAAAAATTGATTTGTCGCAGACAGGAGTGTCTGCGCCCCGATGAGTGCCCCTAATTGCGTTGTGATCGTCGTGTTTAAATTCAGGATTTATCGGGTTTTTCGAGGGGGAAGAGGACGGAGAAAACGGTTCCTTCGCCGGGCTTGCTCTTGACCTGTACCTTGCCCTGGTGGCGCTCGATGATGGACTGGACGATGTTGAGCCCGAGGCCGGTTCCCTTTTCCCGGGGCTTGGTGGTGAAGAAGGGATCAAAGACGCGCGGCACATTTTCCGACAAGATGCCGATGCCGGTGTCTTCCACCCTCAGTTCCAGCCAGGGGCCGCGCAGCCGGGCCTTGATCTTGATCTTGCCGCCGCCTTTTTCCCCGCAGGCATAAGCGGCGTTGGTGAGGAGGTTGAGCAGAACCTGCTCGATCTGGTCCTTGACCGCTTTGATCCGGGGCAGGTTTTCCGGAACCAGGTTTTCAATCTCGACCCCGCCGCGGCGGAGTTCGTAGCCGCTGAAGGAGAGGATTTCGTCCACCACTTTTTTTAGCTCGATCTCGGAGGCGGGCTCGGACCCGGGCCGGGCATAGCTCATCAGATTTTTGGCCAGCCGCTGGATGCGCTCGCTGGCGGAAATCGCGGTTTCCGCCCGGCGGGCCATGTCTTTCTCGCCCATTTCCTCGAGCCGGCGCTTGATCATTTCGCTGGAAGTGACGATGGCCTGGAGCGGGTTGTTGAGTTCGTGGGCCACGCCCGCGGCCATTTGCCCGATCTCGGCCAGGCGCTTGGAGTGGATCAGCTTGGCCTCGAGTTCCTTGAGCGGGCCGAGATCCTGTCCGATGGTGATGATGCCCCGCATATTGCCATCCTGGCCGCGGATCAGGTCGGTGCTGGCAATCGCTTCCACCACCCCTCCGCTTTCGGTCCGGAACTTGACCCGGGTGTTCATTATCCGCTCGCCTTTAAGGACGGCGGACAGGAGCGTTTCCCGGGAAATGGGCCGGCCCTCCGCGTTTTCAATTCCCACCAGATATTTTTCCACGAAGTCCTGCATGTTCATCCCCAGGATCTCTTCTTTTTTGCGGCCCAGCTTTTCCGCCGCGGCCCGGTTCATCAGAACGATCTTCCCGGTCTGGTCATACATGATGATGAACACGCTGGCGTTCTCGATCAGGATTTCCTGGAGCTTGCTGAACAGGGCT
>CAIUDS010000041.1 GCA_903897985.1 uncultured delta proteobacterium | reverse complement strand
TCCCAGCCCAAGCTGTCCAGATTGCATTCAAAGGCGCAGTCCCCGGTATCGCAACTAAAGGCAAAATAGGCGCTGGTGGCATTGGTGGGATCCGAAAGCGGCAACTGGACTGAGGTGGCCAAGCCGATTTTCTTCACCCCGCCCGAGGCCATCGCCGAGTAATACATCTTGAGCGCGCCCGATCCATCGTCAATGACCGAAGGCGTATACACGCGCTCATCGCGGTAAGGAACGCCATCGCTGATGTGAAAGATATGGTCGGGGTCCTTGGTCCAGGTTTTGCCGTCGGTGGAGAAGGCATATCCAATGCCTTCATTCGCCGGGTGGTCCTGGCAACCGCCGGAGCCGTCGTCCCCGCCGGCGCCGGTGTACCAGAAGTGGAAACCGGCATCATCACGGAACACGGTGCCGTAGACATCGTCGCTGCAGTCCCAGGCGGCAGATGAAGAGCCATCCAACACCGGATTCCCGCTGTATGCATGCCAGTAGAAGCCATCATCGGAATACGCGAGTCCGGTTATTTCGCGGCTGCCGTCCGTGCCATCGTAGTACATCACATAGCTGTAGTTCCACGGATCCGCGCCGCTGTTCGTCGCGCCCGGCTGGTAGAACATGGACACCGGGCCATAGGTGCCGCGGTTCCAACCCGAATCGGCCCCGGTCACCAGTTGTGCCGAGGCGTCTTGCGACAGGGTGGTGTCATTGACCCAATTGATCCCGTCATTCGATTCCGCAGTTGCAAGGGTGCTAATGCTGTAGATGGCAGCGTCAATGTCCCAATACCACATCCGATACTTTGGCCCCGAGGCACCGAGACCGAAGTTGTTCGGGTCGTATAGCACCTGGACATGATGCGCATCATTGCCAAATCCGGTCATGGGCGTCAGCTCACCCCAGTCACTGCCGTCCGAAGCAATCACCCGAAAGACCGCGCCGTTGCCGTCACTGTACCACATTGCATAGGTGGGATTGCCGGTTCCGAATCCGTTCGCGTCGTAATGCACACTGGGGTAATAAGCGTTTCCAGAAGCGGGCGCAGTATAGATGATCCCCTGATCCTCCCACCCGGTGTAGTCTCGGGAAGTGCGCGAATCAATGCTGCTGACCGGCGCGGTGGTGTCAATGTTCCAAATGTAGCTTGCGGGGGTCGAATCAGGATTGCCCGCCGGGTCAATGGCGCGGACCTGGAATTCATGGCTGCCCGCGGAGAGGCCCGAGTAATTCTGGCCGGAATTGCACCCACTCCACCCGCCGCTGTCCAGCTTGCATTCAAAGGTGGAGCCGGGTTCGTTGGAGCTGAAAGCGAAAGTGGCATCCTCCGAGTTGGAGTTCGCTGGCGGGCCAGAGTCAATGGAAGTAATCGGCTCCGTTGTGTCAATGCTCCATAGATAGCTGGATGGTGTCGGATCCGGATTGCCCGCCGCGTCAATGGCGCGAACTTCAAAGGTATGCGGACCATCTACCAAGCTATAGTTAGCCGGGGAAGCGCAAACTGACCATCCTCCGCCTTCCATCTGGCACTCGAAAGTCGCCCCGGGGTCGTCGCTGCTGAAGCTGAATATGGCATAGCTGCTTGGATTCGGCGGCGTGGAATCCAAGAAAGTTGCCGGCGGAGTTATATCGTTGACCGTCACATTTATCAATTGGGAAGCCGGAGGGTTAATGCCGTCATCAAAGAGTACGGAAATGGAGCCGCTGCCGCCGTATCCGGTCTGGTCGGCTTGCACCAGGTTGGGAGGAGCGAGTTGGGTCAAGTCGCCGGCAACCTTCCACAGACAATCAGTCCCGTTATAAGAATCCGTGCAGTCAACCGTGCTCGCATCCGATAAGGCGCAAAGGGCCGAGAAAAAAATCGAACTCTCTTCGTCCATGCTGATCGCGCCCGGAAGAATATCCACCGAATTTACATACGGAAGGGACCCGCCCGCGATCGTGATTACGACATTCTGAAGCGTTCCCGAACTGCCGGTCCAATTTATTGCGGTCAATTTGTTCGGGTTCCGTTTATTGGGAGCCCCGGAGTAGCTGTCGGAAGGAATCGAAACCTCGACCGTGATCTGCTGGCCCGTAGTGCAGGTTCCCGGCGCAAATACCTTGACCCGCGCATAACCGTCGCTAATCGGCGGCGGATCGTTCGTATATTCGTAGACTTCGCTGCCCAGAATATAGGTCTTGGAGCCCGCGGGGTCGCGTCCGTAAAGCTCCGCGCCCACGCAAGTGCTGCTGATGATCTGAAAATTAAAACCGTAGCCGGCCCGGTACCAGTTGAAAATCGACTTGCCCCGCGCGCCGATCACGATGGAATCGCCCGCTGTAACCGTGGCCGTCACGGTCTCGTTTTCGAGCAGGATGGGATTGCCGGTGAGGTCGCCGTAATTGCCCGTCAGCCAGTCCTTCAGAATACTCAGGTCCGGACCGTCAATGGAGCCATTGCCGCTTACATCCTGCCAGTATTCGGAACGGGCCCGGAAGTTG
>CAIUDS010000040.1 GCA_903897985.1 uncultured delta proteobacterium | reverse complement strand
GGATCACCAGATACAGAAAACTGCCCTCCGCATCCACCGGCACCATCCGGGCCGAAGGCTCGCGCTCGCCCGGATAAATAAAATGGCTGCAGGCCTCGGCCTCCGGGACATAGCAGTGCATCACGGTCTGGAAATTGCTCTCGCCGTAAATGGCGCGGTGGATTTTCAACTCTTCATCCTTGCCGTCATCCTGAAGCGGCAATTCCAGCAGCGGCCCGCCCAAGTCTCTGGGCATCGAGGCCTTGGGCGCGTAGAACATGGTCCTGACGCCCCGTAGCGACATCGAGCCGGTGTAAAACGGAGAGAGCCGCGACTCGAAAATCCGGTTCCCGGCTTTGCCGAATTCCTTCACCAGTTCCTCGTCATGTTTGAAATCGCTGGCGTCGTCTCCCTCGACCTGATACTCGGGCAGCGGGTAGCTGAAAAACGCGTCCGGGTTCTGCCGGATCGCCTGGCGCAAGGTCTCGAGCTCGACCTTGAGCTTGCGGCAGAGGTTCACGATATAGCCGGAGTTGTTCACGATGCAAAGCAGAAAAAAAGCCTCTTTGATGCTGCGGCCCTTGGCGAAGGCGCCATGTCCCTGGATCGAGGTCACCGGGTGGTCCTTTAACCGCTCCGGGATTTTCGCGGCCATCTCCGGCGACCCGCTCGGCACCGCAAACCAGTCCACCGGGACCTCGCCGTGCAAATAATAATATCCCAGCGGATCAACCGGGATGAACCTTTCCGGCTGGTGCGTACCTTCGGTGTCCTCGATGGTCGCGATGGTCAGCTCCTTGGTGTGCGCGTGCATCGAGGCATCCACGCCCGGGATGGAAATGATCTTGGCGTGGATGTCCGTTTCGGACGAGGCCTTGTAATAACCGAAGTCGGCCTGGTCAATCGCGGGCATGCAGAGGTGCTCGGGCTCGAGGTCTCCCTTCTGGCTGCCGGTCGAGGTGATCACCATCCGCTCCCGGCCCTTCTCGTCCTTGATCCGCATGCAGATATTCCCGCTATGGCTGTCCTGGATGTCATAGGTCAACGACGCTTTGCCGATCCCGCGATACAGCCTCACCAACTCCTCGCTCTGTTTCCACTTCTCACTCATTTCTTATCCCTCGGCTTCCCTTGCTCATCCCATCCCCGCACCGTATAATAATCGTTGCGCATCCGCTCGATCGTCTCTTTCGGAATCACCCGTTCCTTGCCCGAAACCACAATCGGCTCCTTGCTGAACCGCTCCGGCAAAGTGTCATCCTCCGCTTTCGCTCCCGCCTCCAGATTGAAAACCCGCTCGAGGTCCGCAACCCGGTTCGCGATTTCCTCCAGCGTCCGCGTCGAGAAGTCCAGCCCGGTCACGCCGCTCACCATCCGCGCCCACGGGTCCGCGGAAAACGCAAACCCCGTGAACCGGCAAATTCCCAGGCTGTCCTGCAAAATCCCCAAATTCTGCAAATTCCTCACCGCCACCGCGGCCTGCTGCAGGCTGAACCTCGGGATTTCCTTCGTGCCCCCGAAGAACGCCAGCGACGCCGCATACCCGCCCCGCAAATGGCACGCCCCGGTCGGCGAGGTCATATATCCGAGCGCCTGGGTGAACGACGAGCGCGGGTCATAAGCCGGGATCTCGAGGCCCTTCACCGCCATCGAAAATTCGGGATGCTCGAAAAAATTCGCCAGCCCCCGCGAGCCCTCGGCCAGCTTGTCGCCGATGCCCTTGCGAAACGCGGTCATTTCCGCCAGCTTTTCCAAAATCCCCGCGTTCCCGAACTTGAGTTCCATCCCGCCGGTGTCGTCTTTCGCGACCGCGCCCCGCTCGAACAACTCCATCGCCGCGGCCACCGTGCCGCCGAAACTCATGGTGTCCATCCCGAGCTCGTTGCAGAGATAGTTCGCTTTTGCAATCGCTTCGAGGTCATACACCCCGCAGTCCGGGCCCATCATGATCATGGTCTCGTATTCCGGGCCCTCGCCTTTTTTCCCGCCGATCCGTGTATGACGCTGACAGGCAAGCGGGCAGCGAAAACAAGCGCCCGCTTTTTCCAGGATCAGGTCCCTAAGCGCCTCGCCCGAGACCCGGTCCAAATCCTCGTCCCGATGCGTGACATCCTGGAAATTTTTATGCGGGAGCATGTCAATGATGCCGATCAGCTTGATCAAACCCGCGGTGCCCAGTTCCTTTAACAGCCGCTTGGTGATGGGCGCCTGCCGGAGCAGATAGTTCGCCTGGTCCAGTCCCGACTGATACCGTTCCGCGTCCTGGATCTCGATCTTGTTTTTGCCCGAGACCAGGATCGCCTTGAGGTTCTTACTCCCCCAGACCGCGCCCGGTCCGGACCTGCCATAAGCCCGGTTCTTGTTGTTCAAAACCGCGGCGAACCGGACTAGGTTCTCGCCGGCCGGCCCGATGCACAGCACCTTGCCGCCCTTTTTGGTTTCCGCCAGATGATCAGTGGTCTCGGGCACATCCTTTCCCCAGAGCTCCTTGCAAGGCGCGATCTCGGCATGGTCCGGCTTGAGCTCGATCATCACAGGCTCGCCTGCCTTGCCTTTGATCACGATGGCATCATAGCCTGAGCCTTTCAGGCCCGAGGCCCAGGTCCCGCCGGAATTGCTCGACCCGATCATGTTGGTGAGCGGGCTTTTGAAAACCATGTGCCCGCGGCAGGAGGTCGGCGCGTTGGTCCCGAGCAGGGGCGAGGTCGCGATCACGATCACATTGTCTTTGCCGAGCGGGTCGCATTTCGGATCCACCGCGTCGGAAAACAATTTCGCGGCCAGACCCCGTCCGCCCAGATAGTCGGACATGATCTGCGGAGAAAGCGGCTTGCTCTCCGCGCGTCCGCTGGTCAGGTTCACTTCCAAAAACCTGCCCCAAAATCCATAAGCCATTTTTTCAGTCATTCCCTTTTCTCATCCCCAAACAATTATAGCCTATCCCCCGAAGGTTTTGAAGCCGCGTCCCGACCCCGATTATTGCTTACCTGGAGATGATCCGGGAGAATTTTTCAGAGGCGTCCCGCCATTGGGGCTGGTCCATTGGCTCAAAAGTTTTGAGTGGGAAGGATTTGCGGATGAGACTGCGGGCGGTCTGGAGGTCGGGGATGAGGCCGAGGCCCATGGCCTGGACGACCAGGTTCCCGATCGCGGTGGCTTCGGAGGGACCGGCATAAACCGGGACCCCGAGCGCGTTGGCGGTGAACTGGTTCAGCAGTTCGTTCTTTGAGCCGCCGCCCACCACATGAAGTTTCTCGATCTTTTTTCCGGACACCGCTTCGATCTGTTCCCGGACCATTTGGTATTTCAGGGCCAGGCTTTCGAATATGCAGCGGACAATGGCGCCGCGGTCATTGGGAATGGGCTGTTTGGTCTTGCGGCAAAATTCGGCAATCGCTTTCGGCATATGCTCGGGTTTGAGGAACACGGGATGGTCCGGATCAATGAGCGATCGGAAAGGCCGGGCGGCCTTGGCGCTCTTAACCAGTTCCGGGAAACTCAAATCGCGTTTCTGCTCGAGGCTCCAGATGCGCCTGCATTCTTGGAGGAACCAGAGTCCGGCGATGTTCTTGAGGAACCGGAAGGTGTTGGCGACACCGCCTTCGTTGGTGAAATTATATTGAAGCGCGAGTTCGGAAATGATGGGCTTTTTGATTTCGATGCCGAGCAGGGACCAGGTGCCGGACGAGAGGTATGCCCAGGACCCGGGTTTTTCATCGGCGGCCGCGGGCACCGCGGCGACCGCGCTGCCGGTGTCATGGCCGGCCGGGGCGATAACGGGAACTTTGCAACCTTTGCCGGCGATTTCGGGGCTCAGCCGGCCGAGCACGGTCCCGGGCTGGACTATTTTCGGGAACATCTGCGTGGGCAGGTCCAGGGCCTCGAGCAGGTCAAAGGCCCAGTTTTTTTGTTCGAGCGAGTAAAACTGGGTGGTGGATGCGATGGTGAACTCGGAGACCTTTTTGCCGCAGAGGAAATAGTTGAACAGGTCGGGCATCATGAGCAGGGTCTGCGCGCGGTCGAGTTCGGTCCAGCCCGAGAATTTCATGGCTGCGAGTTGGAACAGGGTATTGAAGGGTAAAAACTGGATGCCGGTGGCATGAAATATTTTTGGGCGGGAAATAATCTTGAAGACTTTTTGCATCATGCCCTGGTTGCGACGGTCGCGGTAGTGGACGGGGTTGGCGAGCAGGCGGCCCTTTTCATCGAGCAGCCCGAAGTCCACGCCCCAGGTGTCAATGCCCACGCTGGAGAGGTCGTTGCCGGAGGCCGCGAGGCCGTTGCAAATGCCCGCGCAAATCTCCCGGAACAGATAGGGCGCGTCCCAATAAAGCGCGCCCCGGATTTCAACCGGACAGTTTTCAAAACGGTGGATTTCCTCGAGCTCGAGCGCGCGCTCGCTCAACTTGCCGAGCACGGCTCTTCCGGAGGAAGCCCCTAAATCAATGGCCAAGATATTTTGGGTCGGTCTTTTCAAGGGTTTCTTTCCCTGGTTTTTATTTTCCGATAACCGGATTCGCGGAACAGCTCGATCGGCGCGATGGCGCCGCCTGCGAGCATGCGGGCCATGGCCGCGAGGGGCCGGGTGTCGGTGTGGAACGCCTTTTTGAATTCGGACTCGGCCATGAGCACATCGTTCTTTTCCTGGTAATGTTCGAGCGCCTGCTCGTCAATGAGCAGGGCCTTGGCCCAATAGATTTGCAGCTCGACCGTGGTCTGGATCAGCGCCTCGATCGGGTCTTTCAGGTTGTGGCTCTGGTCAATGAGATAGGCCGGCGAGAATTTTTTGCCGAGCTCGCGCCCGGCGGAAATGAGTTCGTGAAAGATCCGGAACAACCGGTAGGGCGCGAGAGAAGCGGCGGTGAGGTCGTCGTCCGCATATTGGCTGTCGTTAAGATGGAACCCGCCGAGCTTTCCGGCCGAGATCAGGCGCGCGACAATCGCTTCGATGTTGGTATTGGGCAGGTGATGACCGAGGTCAACCAGAATCTTGCAGCGCTCGCCCACCGCGTTCGCGGCCATGAGCGCCGAGCCCCAGTCTGCGAGCACGGTATAATAAAACGCCGGCTCGAACGGCTTGTATTCGATGAACATGGTCCAGTCCTTGGGCAGGGCGCGATAGATTTTTTTCAGGCTGTCCAGATAGCGCGCAAAGGATTTGCGAAAGTCGGCCTGGCCGGGAAAGTTGGCCCCGTCCCCGATCCAGATGCTGAGCGCCTTGGACCCGAGCCGCTCGCCGATCTCGATCACCTCAAGGTGGTGACGGATGGCCTGATCGCGGACCTGTTTGGAGACATGCGATAGCCCGCCGAACTTGTAGGATAATTTCTGCCCGGGCTGGTCCTCAAAGGTGTTCGAGTTCATGGCGTCGAAGCGCAAGCCTCTCTTGGCAGCATGCCGCTTGAGGGTAGACAGGTCGTCGAGACGATCCCAGGGGATATGCAGCGAGACCGTGGGGTTCGCGCCGGTGAGCCGATGGATGGTCGCGGCATCGTCAAGCTTCTCGAAAATGTCGCGCGGCTGGCCCGGGACCGGGAATTTCCCGAACCGCGTCCCGCCGGTCATGGTCCCCCAGGATGGGATGGCGATCTTGAAGCGGGTGAGTTCGTGCAGGACATGGTCAAGGTCAATCTTGGCCGGCTTAAGCGATGCGGCCAAAGCCGCCAGGTTTTTATCCAGGACGCGCTTCCGCGCGCGGTTGGACTTTTCAATTTGCTCGCGGGTGATCAGATACGGTCCGGAAGTCATCCTGCCCTCCTTTTGCCAAATCGTTAACTTTAAACTATAGACCTGACCCCTATACCTATACTTGGTATTTTTGTTCGGGATATATTCTTTCGCCGTTGGGCCGGGTCCAGACCGGCTTGCCGGTCCAGGGGCTGACCCGGGAGATGAACCAGGGCAGCTGGCTTTCCTTGCTCTGCGGCCCGAACCAGTTTTCCGAGATCTCCTGCACCCGGAGCATTTCGGCCTGGACCGATTGCCGGATTTGCTCCATCTGCTCGAGGCCGGCGGCGGCGGGCACATAGATGGCATTCCCGGCCACGCCCACGATGGTGTTAAAGGGATGCACCAGCACGAACCGGTCCCAGCTTTTGATCCGGGTGACTTTTTTCGCGTAATAACCCAGGGCGTAAATGGCCAGGCCGGTTTCCTTGGCCAGCGCCACCACGCCGGGCTTCACGATTTCAGCCGGGCCGAGCGGACCGTCCGGGGTGATGGCGAGCGCGATGTTCTCGGACTTATGTTTGACCTTCATGTCCGCGAGCGCCTCTTTGCCGCCGCGGGTGGACGAGCCGAACGCGGCCTCGATCCCGAACAGCTTGAGCGCCTTGGCCGTGAAAATGCCGTCCTCGCTCCGCGAGACCATCACCAGCACGCGCTTGCCGCCTTCGATCTTGAAGATAAAGGGCGAGAGCAGGGCGCGGCTGTGCCAGAAGGCGCAGATCCAGGGGCTGCCGCTGTGGAGCACGGCGAGCTGTTTTTCCGCGTCAACCACCACCCATTTGCTGGTGCGGCCGACGAACTGGCTGACCAGGTAGAGGAAATAAGGCCCGACATTGAGAAACAGCCAGCGGTTGAGGCGTTTTTTAAGGGTTTTTTTCTTGGGTTTCGTCTCCGCCATGCTCCGGCGGACATTCTATCATCAATTCGGGGAATTTTTCCAGCGCGGGACCGGACAGGCAAAGACGGGAGCAGGATCAATGATTTTCTTTGAGCAGGTCGTCCTTGGTGAACGGTTCGCCGTTGGGCCGGGTCCAGTTGGTCTTGCCGGAAAAGAAGCTGACCTGAGAATAAAAATACGACTGTCCCTCGAGCGTGACCTTGCCCGCGAAATAATCCTCGACGAACCGGTTGAGCCGCAGCATTTCCTTTTCCACTTTTATCCGGCACTGCTCCATCTGCGCGTCGTCGGCGTCGGCCGGGACATAAATCCGCTCGGCGCTGCCGATGCCGGCGATGGTGTTGAACGGCCAGACCAACACGAAGCGGTCCCAGCTTTTCAAACGCGTGACCTTCTTGGCGTAGTAGCTGAGCGAGACGATGGGCAGGCCGGTTTCTTTGGCCAAGGCGATCACGCCCATCTTCACCACCTCGTTGGGCCCGAGCGGGCCGTCGGGGGTGATGGTCATGGCAAAGCCTTCATCCGCATGGGCGGAAAGCATTTGTTGCATGGCCTCTTTGCCGCCCCGGGTGCTCGAGCCGAGCGCGCTCTCGAGCCCGAACAGTTTCAGGATGCGCGCGGTCAGAATGCCTTCCTTGCTGCTACTGACCATCACCACCACCTTCTTGCCGCCCTCGACCTTGAAGATGAAGGGCGCCATGAGCACGCGGTTGTGCCAGAGCGCGGCGATGTAGGGATGGCCGCGGTGGAGCAGGGCGAGGTTCTTCTCGTTGTTGATCGCGATCCACTTGCTGGTGCGGCCGACCAACTGGATGTAATAGTATGTGAGCACCGGCCCGACATTAAGCAGGAGCCAGTCGCGGATGCGTTTTTTAAGCGGTCGTTTTTTACCGGGTTTGTTCATCAGGCGGTCGTAGAGAAATCATTCCTCCGGCGGATACATCTGGTCAATCAGGTTCTTATATTTCTTCTCGATCACGCGGCGCTTCTTTTTCTGGCTGGGGGTGAGTTCGCCGCCTTCCTCCGAGAAGGACCGGTCGAGGATGGCGAACTTCTTGATCTGCTCGTAGCGGGCCAGGCGCTGGTTGACCAGGTCCACCCGCGACTGCATCAACGCCACCACCTCCGGGTGCTTGACCAACTCGCAATTGTCCTTATAGCTGATGCCCTTTTCCTTGGCAAAATTGCAGAGCGCGTTGAACTCGGGCACGATCAGGGCGGAGCAGAATTTCTTGGCGTCCCCGATCAGGGTCACCTGCTCCATGAAGGGGTCGGTGTTGAACTCGTATTCGATGGGCTGCGGCGCCACATATTTTCCGCCGCTGGTCTTGAACAATTCCTTCTTGCGGTCGGTGATGGTGAGGAATCCCTCCTCGTCAATGAAGCCGATGTCCCCGGTCAGGAAAAAGCCGTCCTGGGTGAAGACCTCCTTGTTGGCCTGGACATTGTTCCAATACCCTTTCATCACCTGCGGCCCCTTGACCAAAATTTCGCCGTCCTCCGCGATCTTCTCGATCACGCCCGGGAGCGGCTTGCCGCAGGTGCCCAGTTTGTTGTTCTGAGGGGTGTTGGCGTTGATGATGGGGCTGGTCTCGGTCAGGCCGAAGCCCTGGAAGAGCTTGATGCCCATGGCGCCGAAGAAGACGATCAGGTCGGGGTTGATGGGCCCGCCGCCGGTGGAGCAGAGCCGGAGCCGGTCCAGGCCGGCCTTCTTGCGGACCAGGCTGAACAGGGGCTGAGTCAGTTTGGCCTGGAGCGTGAGCGTGAACGGAACCGATTTTTTTTCATTGTTCAAAATATAAATTTCTTTGCCCACTTTGATGCCCCAGGAGAAAAGTTTTTGCAGGAACGGCGGCCGCTCGCGCAGGGTGGCGTTGATCTGGATGTAGAGTTTTTCCCACAGCCGGGGCACCGAGTTCATGACCGTGGGCCGGATGTTCTGGAGCCCCCATTTGATCTCGTCGCTCGAGAGCGAATCGAGCACCGCGAGCACGGCCGGGACATAGCCGGCCCCGAGCAGGTCCGCGGAGAACCCGTAGGAATGGCACATGGGCAGATGGGCCATGAAGATGTCGTCCGGGGTGAAGCCGAACTCGCCGATCACCGAGCGCTGGCTGACCACATTGGAGTGGGTGAGCATGACCCCCTTGGGCCGGCCGGTCGTGCCGGAGGTGTAGATCAGCGCCACCACATCCTCGGGCACGGTCTTATCCACCAGTTTCTCCACTTCGGATTCCAACTGCCGGTTCTGCTTGCCCAACTCGATGAACTCCTCGAAGCTCATCACCCTGGGGTCCGACGGCTTGTCCATCGGCTCGAACAGGATGATCTTCTCGAGCGTTTTCACCTTGTCCTTTACCTCGAGAACCTTGGGCAGCTGGTCCTTGCCGCAGAAGCAGAACCGGGATCCGGAGTCATGTAAAATCCACCAGACATCTTCGACCTTGCTGGTCGGGTAGATCGGCACCATGGCCCCGCGGCAGCAGATCGCGGCGTGCGAGGCGAAAATCCAGCGCGGCTGGTTGGGCGAGAACACCGCGGCGCGGTCAAGCTCCTTGAACCCGAGCGCGAGCATGGCGGCGCAAAGATCGCGGATGATCCGGTCGGCCTGGCCCCAGGTGTAGGGATGGAGTTGTTCGGTCCGGCGACCCTGCTGGTCGTAGCGCGAAGTGAGATAAACCTTGTCCGCGTATTTTTGCGAGTTATTCAGCGAAGTCCCGGAAACAGTCTGGTCACTGAACTGCTTCATATCACTTCCCCCTGACTAGTTTTTTCTCCCAATACATCTAAGCCTTGCTGACCGATAATCCGGACAAGGTGAAACCTTCCCGGCTCAAATTCTCCCTTTAACTGAATCAGCCCGTCAAGTTCATAGCCCTGGAACTGACTCCGGCCCTGATAATCAAATCCCGCATCACTCCTGCCATCAACCAATACTTCCAAAACCGAACCTATCTTAGCCGAATTTTTCGCCGCTGCCAAGTCCGACCAGAAAAATTCCAGCTCCTCCTTGCGCCTTTGCGCCGTCCCCTCCGCCACCCGGCCCCTTAACCTGAACGCCGCGGCCTGCTCTTCCAACGAAAACGCAAACACCCCCAGCCAATCGAAGTCGGCCTCACCAACGAAGTCCGCCAATTCCCGGAAGTCCTTTTCGGTCTCGCCGGGAAATCCCACCAGGGCCGTGCCGCGCAAGGCTGCCCCGGGAAGCCGGGTCCGGATTTTCTCCACCAGTCCGCGAATCTTTTTCTCGCCCGCCTTCCGGCCCATGGCCTTGAGCACCCTTTCGGAAATGTGCTGGAACGGCAAATCCACATATTTGCAGACCCTCGGTTCGGCCCGGATCAACTCCAGCAGCTCGTCCGTGATCCCCTCCGGGTTCAGGTAAAACAGCCGGAGCCAGGGGAGACGCGTCTCCTTCAATAATCGTACGAGCAGCTTGGTCAGGCTCGATCCGCAATCCTTACCATAGTCGCACAGGTCCTGCGCCACCAGGTTCAATTCTTTTACGCCCGAGCGCTCCAAAAATTTCGCTTCCTCGATCAATGCCTTCATCGGCATCGAACGGAACCGGCCGCGGATTTTGGGAATCACGCAGAAACGGCAGCCCTGGTCGCAGCCCTCGGAAATCTTCAAGTATGACAAATGCTTCGGGGTGGTCAGGAACCGCGGTTCCGCCTGGGCTGGCGTTTTTCCTTTTAACCATCCGTGCATCTTATCCGCGAGGTAGTCCAACTCCGAGAATTTCACCCAGAGGTTCACCTCCGGGATTTCCTTCTTGAGCTCGTCGCAATAAAGCTCGACCATGCATCCGGCAACCACGAGCTTTTTTATCTCGCCGCGCTTTTTCCTTTCCACGGCCAAAAGGATCTGTTCGAGGCTCTCTTCCTTGGCCGGCCCGATGAAGGAACAGGTGGTGATGAGCAGATATTCCGCGCCCGCACCAGAGGGCACAACCTTCAAGCCTTTGGCCGCCAGGGACGCGAGCGTCCTCTCCGTGTCCACCAAATTCTTGTCGCAGCCCAGAGCCAGGAACTCGACCGTCCCATCCTGGTGTTTCTTCGCCTTGCTCTTTCTGGAAACCGTCATT
>CAIUDS010000039.1 GCA_903897985.1 uncultured delta proteobacterium | reverse complement strand
AGCTCGGTCTCGCGCAAGGCCATCCGCGCATTCGCCGGATCCATCTGGTAGGACTTGCGGTCGCCGAACTCGGGCGCGCTCTCCGCGGCCTCCCGGAACGGGCCGTAAAACGCCGAGGCATATTTCGCCGAGTAGGCCATGATCGGAATATGCTCGAAGCCATTCGCGTCCAAGCGCTTCCGGACCGCGCCCACTCTCCCGTCCATCATGTCCGACGGAGCCACCATGTCCGCGCCGGCCTTGACCTGCGCGAGCGCGGTCTTGGCCAGGATTTCGAGGGTCGGGTCGTTCAGCACGCGCTCGCCTTTCACTATTCCGCAATGACCATGCGAAGTATATTCGCAAAGGCAGAGGTCCGTGATCACGAACATCTCCGGAACCTTGGCCTTGACCGCCCGCGCCGCCTGTTGCACGATCCCCCGGTCCGCCCAAGCGCCCGAGCCTTGCGCATCCTTGCGTTTCGGAATCCCGAACAGGATCACCGCCTTGATCCCGAGGTCCCGGAGTTTCTTGCACTCCTCGACCAGGCCCGCCACCGGATACCGGTACTGCCCGGGCATGGCCTTGAGCTCCTGCTGCTTGCTGATCCCCTCCGCCACGAACAGCGGCATGATCAAATCGTCGCGGGTCAATACGGTTTCCCGGACCAAATCCCGGAGCGCCCCGCTCTCGCGCAGTCTTCTCATCCGTGTGATCGGAAATTTCATCGCTTTCCTCCAGCTTATCCTTCAGATAATTTTATCTTTCATCTGCCTCAGTTCCTTGACCAGGGCATTGGCCAGGGAATCAATATCCTTCTCAGTATGGGCCGAACTCAGGAACAGCACCTCATAGGACGAAGGCGGAAGATAAAAACCCTTCTCCAGCAGTTTCCCGTAAATCTTCTTGAACCGCTCCATTGCGATTTGGGAGATGCGGTCGGCGCGCCTCGGGAATTCGAGTTCATCGAGATAGAGCCATAAGAGCGAGCCAACCGAGACCGCGCGGCCGAAATGCAGCCCGCTCGATTCCAGAATTTCTCCGAAGCGCTTTCCCAGCTGGTCCAATTTTTTATAAGGCGATTCCGCTTTCAATAATTTCAGGGTCTTGATCCCCGCGGCCACCGACACCGGGTTCCCGCTCAGGGTCCCGGCCTGGTAGATGCTCCCGAGCGGCGCCAGCAAGTCCATCTCCGCGGCGCGCCCCACCACCGCGCCCACGGGCATGCCCCCGCCGATGATCTTGCCCAGCGTGACCAGGTCGGGCGCGATCCCGAGCATCTGGCCGTAGCCGCCGAATTGCAAACGGAAGCCTGAGATCACCTCGTCGAAGATGAGCAGGGCGCCGTATTTTTGGGTGACCTCCCGCAGGAACTTTAAAAATTCCAGCCGCTGGGGCAGGAGGCCGTTGTTCGCCGGCAGCGGCTCGATGATCACCGCGGCGATCTTGGTGCGGTATTGATCGAAGAGGATGGTCACGGCCTGGTCGTCGTCCAGCGGCGCCACGAGCGTGGTCTTGGCCACCGCGTCCGGAACGCCCCTCGAGCTGGCAATGCTCTGGGTGGCCAGGCCGGACCCGGCCTTGACCAGCATCCCGTCGTAATGGCCGTGATACCCGCCCTCGAATTTCAACACCAGGTCGCGGTTGGTGGCCCCGCGTGCGACCCGCAGCGCGGTCATCACCGCCTCGGTGCCCGAGCTCGTGAGCCGGACCCGGTCGAATCCCTTGAACGCGGACAGGATCGTCTCGGCGAATTCCAGCTCGGCCTCGTGGCAGGCGCCGTAGGACAGCCCTTTGCTTGCCGCGTCCTGAACCGCCTTCACCACTTCTTTCCGGGCATGCCCCAGGATCAGCGGTCCCCACGACATGCAATAATCCGTGAAGGTGTTCCCGTCAACATCCTTGACTTTGGACCCGGACGCGCTCTTGAAATAGATGGGCGTCCCGCCCACCGAGCGGAAGGCCCGGACCGGGCTGTTCACCCCGCCCGGGATCAGCTTCAAGGCTTTCTGGTATAGCTTTTTGGATTGAGTGGTTTTCATCGCCAAGCGCCTCCTTGGGCTATTTTCAGCGCGCACTCTACTAAATAGTCCGGATCGGGCTTGGATGCAAGTGTGATTCGGGAAACGCCTATTTTTCTTAACTCCTTCTTAGTGGTCGGTCCTATCGCAATTGCCGAGACCGAATACCGGAGCAGGGGATTAATTGAGAAAAAATTATTTGCCGCGGAGGGACTGGCAAAAACCGCCAGGGCCGGTTTATTCAGGATCAAGGGTTCAAGCCCGGGAGCGTAATTTTCGTAAACCACCAAATCACATATATAAAATCCTTTTTTTTTGAGAAGACTTTTGAACTTGCCGGCAGTTTGCTTGCCCTGAACATAAAGCACCGAGACTGGGTTTTGAAATTTGGCGAGAACGGTTTTGGCCAGACCTTCGCCAGTCT
>CAIUDS010000038.1 GCA_903897985.1 uncultured delta proteobacterium | reverse complement strand
GGTCGCGGTCGCGTCCGTGGATCCTTTGATGGGTCCGGTGGAAGGCGCTTTTGCTTTGTCCGGGAGCCAGAGTTCCGATTCGGATGACGAGCCCCTGTCCTATTCCTGGACTCAACTTTCCGGGCCCGCAATTTCCCTTTTGCCGTCCGCAACCGCCTCGTCTGCTTTCTTCCAATCCCCTCCCGGTTACATCGGCGAATATGTGTTTTCGCTCCGGGTGTCGGACGGAACCGCCCTGAGCGACGCGGACACGGTCTGGATGAAGGCCGGAGACTATCCGCCGGTCGCAGTCGCTGCCGCGGCTCCCTTGAGCGGGAACCGGCAGGTGACCTTCAATCTGGACGGGACCGCGAGTTACGACCCGGAGCTGGAACCGCTGACCTATTTCTGGACCCAGCTTGAGGGCGGCGCGGTGACCCTGGTTTCCGGCGCCACCCCGGGGATTGAGCTTTTCCAACCGAACATCGGTTACACCGGAGATTACTTGTTTGAACTCAAGGTTTTTGACGGCATAACCCTGAGCAGCGGCGACACGGTCCGGATCACGGTGACCAATCTCGCGCCTTCCGCGGCTGCGAGCGCGACCCCCTCCAGCGGAAACCGGCAAACGCCATTGTTCATTCTGTCCGCCTCTTTAAGCTCGGACCCGGACGGAGACCCCCTTGCCTATTTATGGACCCAGCTTTCCGGAGCCACCGTGCTCTCGTCATCCACCGCCGAGCAATGGTCTTTCGTGCCGCCCCAGGATTTTGCCGGCGACTATCAATTCCTGCTCCTGGTCTCAGATGGCGTTGCCGGGGACACGGTTTCCATCACGGTCAATGTGGCGAATACCGCACCCATTCCTCGGGCGGACTCGACTCCTGCCACCGGAAACCGCAACACCGCCCTGTTCACTCTTTCCGCCCTGACCAGCAGCGACCCTGAGAATGACCCGCTCGCCTGGCTCTGGACTCAGACCGGGGGGCCTCCGGTTACACTAGCTCCATCCGATACCTCGGGACAGGTGAGTTTTGCGCCCGTGTACGCTTATCTGGGCGATTACTTCTTCTCGTTGAAAGCCTCGGACGGCCTGTTGGAATCCACCACTGTTTTAAAGGTAACCCTGACCAATAATGCTCCCGAAGCGGTGGCGACCGCGATCCCCCCGCTCGGTAACCTGAAGACACCTTTATTTACCGTTTCCGCGGCGCTGAGTTCCGATCTGGACGGCGACAGCCTGACCTATCAATGGACCCAGCTTACCCCGCTTGAGGGAGCAACCGTGCTCTTTGGAACCACCACCTCCAAGGAATGGACTTTCAAGCCCGCAATTGAGGGCGACTACGGTTTCCTGCTCCAGGTCTCAGACGGACTGCTCGGCGACACCGCCTCGGTGGTGATCAATGTCACAAACCACGCGCCCGTGGCAAAGGCCGCTTCCAATCCCGCGCCCGGAAATCGGAACACGCCTTTGTTCTCCCTTTCCGGCGCCGAGGGTTTTGATCCGGACGGAGACCCGCTCACTTCTTATTTATGGGCGCAGACCGGCGGTCCCGCGGTGACACTGAACCCGGACCTCAATTCCAGGGATGTGACTTTCATCCCGGTCCCGGCCTATGTGGGCGACTATTATTTCAGCTTGGAGGTGTCGGACGGGGCTTTGGACGGCGCCACCACCTTGAAGGTGAGCGTGGAAAACAATCCGCCGACGGCGCAGGCCGCCGCTTCTCCTATGAGCGGCACCCGGCATACGCCCTCCTTTGCCCTTTCCGCTTCTTCAAGCTCGGACCAAGACGGGGACTCGTTGACTTATTCCTGGACCAGACTGCTCGGTCCCGCGGTGGTCTTGATGCCGTCCAGCACAGTGGCGCAAACCAATTTCCAGCCCGACCCCGGCTATGTGGGCGATTATCTTTTCCAGGTCCAGGTTTCCGACGGTCTTTTGAATGACTCGGACACCGTGCGGATCACGGTTCTAAATCATTCCCCGGTCGCGGCCGCGGCCGCGGATCCTTTAAGCGGCACCCGTCAAACCCCCCTGTTCAATCTTTCCGGCTTGGGCAGCTCGGACCAGGACGGAGACACCATCAGCTATTCCTGGACCCAGCTCTTAGGCGCCACGGTGGACCTCGCCCCCTCCCCGAGCGCGGCCGAGGTTTCTTTCAGTCCGCGTCAGGATTATGCCGGCCCTTATGTCTTTAACCTGGAAGCGTTTGACGGATTTGTCTCCGGATCGGATACCGTGCGGATTACCGTCAACAATAATCCTCCCTCGGCCCTGGCCGGCGCGGATCCTTTAAGCGGGAATCGGCTTGCCTCGTTCTCCCTTTCCGCGAGCTCCAGCTTTGACCCGGATGGAGACGGCATCACCTATCTCTGGACCCAGCTTCTGGGCGGAAGCGTGGATTTGGTCCCCGCGGACAACGCCTCAGAGGTGACCTTTAATCCCAATCAGAACTATCAAGGGGATTACCTGTTTTCAATCCAGGTTTCGGACGGGCTGTTGAATAATTCCGATACGGTCCGGATCAGCGTGACCAACCTGCCCCCGGTGGCGGTGATCTCCGGGACAACCGCGCAGGGTATCGTAGGCCACCCCGTGACCCTTGACGGGTCCGCGAGTTATGATCCGGACGGAGACCCGTTCCAGTATCTCTGGACCCAGCTTTCCGGGCCATCGGTCGCGCTCGACCTGGCCAACCCGGCGATGCCGATTTTGAACCCGGCCCTGGTGGGTATTTATGAATTCCAGCTCAGGGCCTATGACGGCCTGGAATACAGCGCGGCCACTCCGCATAAAGAGATTATTATTAATGTGGAAAACAATACCCTTCCGGTCGCGAACGCCGGCGGGGACACCGTCTCGGATTCAAGAGACCTGCTGAGCGTTTGCCTGGACGGGTCCGGAAGCCACGATCCGGATCCCGGAGATACCATCGCCGCTTACGCCTGGGAGTTGCTCTCCAAACCGGCCGGGAGCGCCGCCGCCCTGACCGGAGCCGACACCTATGCGCCCTGCTTTTTTGACGACCGGCCCGGGGACTATCTGCTCAGCCTGAGGGTGGCTGATTTCCAGGGCGTCTGGAGCTTCCCCGATCAAATCAAGGTCTATTCCCAGACCGATGATTTTGACGGAGACCTGATCCCGGATGATTTTGAGCTGGCCCATAACTTAAATCCGCGCGACGCTTCTGACGGAGCGCTGGCTGAGAGCTCCACCACCGACCCGGACGGAGACCATCTGGTAAATGTTCACGAATATTTCAACAGCACGGACCCGCAATTCCAGGAGCCTTGGCTGCTTAAGCTGGCTGGACTCATCAATGCCTGGCAGGGAGGGTATTTCGGAGACGCTGATGGCGACCTCCAATTCGGAGCGACCGATGTCACCGCGCTCTCCAATCTGCTCGCCTCCGGAGGCACGGATACTTCCGGGTATTCGCAAATCTACCCGCCCAACGGCGAGACCCATGACCTGGACGGAGACGGCCTGGTCTCAAGCAATGACCTGACGGTGCTCAATGAATTGCGGGCCGGGAATTCCGCCGACTTCACCGGAACGCCGGTCTTGATCAATTTGCTGCAACCTTTAAGCGGAAGCGCCACGGTCCAGGTCGGTAAAACCGCGAAAATTATGGTGGAGGTCAAGGACCTGTCCGGGGCGCCCAGGAGCGGGACCG
>CAIUDS010000037.1 GCA_903897985.1 uncultured delta proteobacterium | reverse complement strand
TTGCCGGCATCCGCAAGAACAAGCTGCCCGAGGAGTTCATCGAGATGTTGAAGCTGGGCCGGACTTTGAACGAGGTCTTGGAGAATAAGGATTCCAAGACCAAGGCCAAGGCCCCGGAAGCGGAGGAAAAAGAAAGCGAGAACCAACTCGAGGCCGTGATGGATCTGGCCAAAAAATCGGCCTACGAGGCCGACCACGCCCATCAGGTGACCCGGCTCGCGCTCCTGCTCTACGACCAGCTCTCGCTCCTGCACGGCATGGGACCCCGCGCGCGGTTCCTGCTCGAGTGCGGAGCCATCCTCCATGACATCGGCTGGATCGAGGGCCAGGAAGGACATCACAAGCGGTCTTATAAAATCATTATGAAAGAGGACCTGCCCTTCAAGAAAAACGAGAAAAAAATCATCGCCCTGGTCGCTAGATACCACCGGAAAAATGTCCCGGACCCCGCGGACGAGGAATTGAAAGACCTGGAGGAAAAAGACCTCAGAACCATCCAGGTTCTGGCCGGGATCGTGAGGGTGGCCGACGGCCTGGACCGCAGCCATGAAGATGTTGTCCAGAATCTGGCCGTAAAGATTTCGCCGGAGGAAATCATTATTCAGTGTGAAATCTCCGATTCCGCGCAGTGGGAAAAACGGGGGGCGGAAAAGAAAGGGGACCTCCTCAAAGCCCTTTTCAACCGCAGCCTGACCTTCAAGTTCAAGGAAGTATAATCTTCCGCGCCTCAGACCCGGGCAAATTTTTTCGCCCCCATCAGGGGATCAAATTCCCCCGCCATTTTTCCCCCAGGGCGGGGCGCTTGCCCTCCAGGATTTCCACAACCGCGAGCAAGGTTTTCCGCGCCTCGCCCACCGGATAATAAAAAGCCTCCCAGTGGTCCGAGTCCTCGCCATCATGGTTGGGGATCACCAGCTCAAAATATCGGGCCAAACCCAGTTCCCGATAGGCGCTCGAGGCCCGCCGCTCAACTTCCTCCAGATCCTTAAGGCCGAGCTGGCCTTTTTGCCGGAGCGTCCGGCGCAGCAGTTTCCGGCGCTGAAGATCCGTAAGCGTATGTTCCAGCAAAGCCCTTCCCCCCTGAGACTTGAGATATTCGATCTCCTCGCGCGCGAGCGGCGAGATAAATATGCCGATCCTTCCGAACTTTTTCAGCGAGCGAGACTTGAGCAGGGCGGCCCCGACAAACGGATTCCCCTCGAAAACCACGCCGCTCTTTTTCAGCCGGGAGTTCAATTCCTTCAGCTCCAGAGCCTGGAGGTCCCCCCGAACCTCCATCACCAGGAACCCTTTCCGCCCCCGGAATTTCTGGATTTGCGCCCGGGAGCGGAAATGATAGTCCTGACCGTCAAGCTCCCCCGGCCGAGGGCTCCGGCTGTTATAAAGCGTCAAGGGGGACAAACGGCGGCCCAGGCCGGGATAAAATTTGCGCAGGGCCTTGAGCAGAGGGCTTTTGCCCACGCCCGAGGGACCCGAGATGATGATCAGGCGGTTCATGAAATTTTCCTCAAATAAGCTATCGTGATTTGCCCGGGATTGCTCATCATTCCAGCAAATGCGCGATCTCCTCGTTGGCGTGCGCGAGCCGATCGGCCAACAGCTTGACCATGAACCGGTGGAGGGCGTTTGCCAGCTCCAAATCCTCGGCTTCCAGCTTCTTGAGCATAGCCGCGGTCAGCCGGTAAAACCTGCCCGGAAGTTCGGTGATCACCGTGGCCGAGCGGGGATGTCCCAGGAACAGGCCCATCTCGCCCACCACCGTGCCGGCGCCCATGCTCCGGAGCCGCTTGCGCGATCCGTCCGGCAGTTCCAGATAGGCCGTGACCTCGCCGGCCTCCACGAAATAAAGATCCTCCGCAAAAGCCCCCTGCTTAAAGAGAACCTTCCCCGACGGAGCCTCCACTTTTTCCAGGTATTGTTTAAGCCGGGCAGCCAACTCCGGTTTCCCGAATAACTCCGCAAAATGATCCTCAAACGACTGCTCCCCGGTCTCCAGCGCCTTCGCTTCCTCCAAAATCCGATTCTCGCACCAGCCCAGAGCATAATCCAGGTCCGGGAAGACCTGGCATTCACGATCCGGCTCGGTGCTCCCCTCCCTGCCGGGACGGGGAACGCATTTGCCCTCAGCCAGGAGTTTCTGAATATCCGGCCGGAGATGCACGAAGATCAGCTTCACCCGGTTGGCCTCCGCGATCTGCTTCATCTTGGAAAAGCTGAGCACCGAGGACGAGTCAATCCCGCTCACAAAGCTGAAATCCAGGAACAGGTATCTGACCTTGGTTTTATCCGGGGCCTGGATCCGCTTGAGCACCTCGAGCAGGAGCGGATAGGCGGTGCCGAAAAAGATGTAACCCTGGAGCCGGATAATGTGGACTTGCTCTCCCCGCTCCTCCAAAACCCGATGCTGGCGGAAGCTTCGCTCGACATTGCTGCTATAGTTGGTCCCGGAAAGCGCATACTTGATTACATTGATCCGGCTGTAATTGAACGCGAACAGCATGCAGGCCACGACCAGCCCGATCCCGACTCCGGGCAGGAACCCCCAGAACGCGATGATCAGGACAATACACACCACCAGGGAATAATCGAACCGCGAGAACTTGAACCAGCCGTCGTAAATCCATTCCAGCATCAGGCCAATCCCGAGATAAAGGAGCAGCCCGCCCAGGACGGAGCGGGGCAGATAACTGATCGAGGCGGCCCCGGCCAGGAGGATGGCCGCGGAGCAGCATGCGGCCAGGATGCCGGAGACGCGGGAGGTTGCCCCGGCCTTGTGGTTGAGCAGAGTCCGGCTCAGGGCCAGACACCCGACCAGGCCTCCCAGGGGCGCCGCGATAATATTGGCGGCGCCGGTCACCTTGAGCTCATGGTCCAGGTCCACATCGCTGTGGGTCTCGATCTCGACGCTGGCGGAGTTGAGCAGGATCACGATCGCGGCCACGATCAGGAGCGAGCTTAAATTGCCCAGTTGCAGGATCAGGACCGGCCAGCGGATGCTCCCGAGCGAGATGGCCTTCCAGGACTGGAGGAGCAGATCCGCGGGAAGGGGGCGAGAGCAGCCAGCCGCTCTCGCCGGCCTGCGCGATGGAAATTCCCCTCGCCCGAAGAGCCAGGTGCGCGATCAGGATGGCGGCCAGGATCAGGGAGGGCAGGATATAAAACTGCTTGAACCTCCGGGTGAGAGCCAGCGCCACGGCCGCAAAGAGCGCGCCCGGAAGCCAGTGGATGAAATTCGCGGGCTGGACCAGAATGGCGGCTTGGTCGAGCGACAGGTTATATCCGGCCATCACCTTGAAGGAACCCCGGACCAGGAGCCAGCCGGTCCCGGCCAGAAATCCCCCGATCACCGGATAGGGGATAAACCGGATCCATCTCCCCAGTCGGTATCTTCCGACCAGGAACAGGAACACCCCGGTCAGGAACGCGCTGAACGCGAGTCCCGCGAACAGGGTGGAAAAGACGGTCGAGGTGGAAGCCGAGGCGCCCAGGCCGGCTACGATCGAAGCCGCGATCAAAGCCAGAATCGCCGAGATGTTGGCGTCCGGTCCGGCGATCACCAGGGTGGAGGAGCTTTGAGCGGCCATGATCAATCCGATCAGGGATGCGCTGACCAGGGCGGAGTAAATCCCGAGCGTGAGGTTGCTCGAGAGGTTACCGGCAAAGATCAGGGTGGCATAAGAGATGCTCCCGATCAGGGTCATCAGGCCGGAGAGGATTCCGGCGAACAGATTGGGAAAAAGGTCTTGACCGGAGAAGCCTTTCTCGACTCTGCGCATCATCCTACCATTTTACCCGATTCTCCCATTTTGCAAACTTGTGATGGCCATGGCCACCCGGCCGCGATATCTTTCTGTGCGAGCGACTACGCCAAGCCGTGATCGCTATGGATGTGCGAGCGCGTTCACGCGCGATTCTTTAAAATTCAATCGCTTGCACTCGCCGACCTTAAGATACTCCTTCCCCGTAAAAATCGCTTTTTGATGTTTTCAAGAGCCACATCTTTTTTGCAGGACCAGTCCGGCACCTCTTCTGCCCACATCGTGCACAATATTATTCGGTGCACAAAGTGAACAAAGAGGGTGCAGGGTCTATGACCCTGCTGCGACCCTTGCTGGACCAATGATGCTTCTGTCGTCCAAGAGTCTGAGAGGTTAACAACCTCCCGAGTCCTATGTCGTCCAGTCGCGCTGAATCGCCCGCAATTGCGGGCACCCACGCCATTGCACTGGTGAAACCGATTAAACTGATTAAGATGATTAAGCCTCTAATCGCCTCGGCGCT
>CAIUDS010000036.1 GCA_903897985.1 uncultured delta proteobacterium | reverse complement strand
CCTCCTGCGGATTTACCCCATTTTCCACACAAACCAAATCCTTGTCAATTGCCAATGCCAACTGTCCGGAAATTTTAGCATTTAAAATTTTTGCGTCAAATGGAGACCAACGCGCGGCTTGCAAAATCTCCGCAAATTCGCTTTGATAAAGTCATGGCAAGGGAAAACGAGAAAAAATGCGAGATTAAATCCACGATGCCTTGGAGCGAAGCGGCGAGAAAAAGCGCGTCGCGGCTGAAGGACTTGCTCAAGTTGTTTGAAGGCAAGCCCCGGGTCCTGATCCTGATCCGGCCGGACCCGGATTCCATCGCCGGGGCCATGGCCTTGAAGCGGCTGGTATTGCGGAGAAGCGCCCAGGTGGTGATTGCCTATGACGAGGAGATCAAACGGCTGCAGAACCTGGCCATGGTAAGCCTGCTCAAGATCCGGATGGCCAATATCGCCCAGATTGCTTTTAAAGACTTTGACTTGCTCGCGCTGGTTGACGGACAGCGGAACTATTTCCCGGTCCTGGCCCGCCGGAAAGTTACCCTTTGCCTTGACCATCATCCGGTGACCGAGCCCTACCCCTACCCCTTCTCGGAAATCCGGCCGGAGTTGGGCGCGGCCAGCTCCCTGCTCGCGGAATATTTGCAAGCCGCCCGCATCCAGCCCTCGCGCCGGCTGGCCACGGCGCTCTGCTACGGGATCAAGACCGACACCGACAATTTCTCGCGCAAGGTTGACCAGCAGGACGCGATGGCGTTCAGTTGGCTGTTCCCGCGGGCGGATTATTTGCTGCTCCAGAACATAGACCAGGTTGAGATCCCGTTCCCGGAACTGAAATATTTCCAGCTCGCCCTGGAGCGGCTGCGGGTGAAACGGAGGGCCGCCTTTATTCATCTGGACCAGGTCCCGGGGGCGGACATCCTGGTGATCATTGCCGACTTCCTGATCCGGGTCCAGGGCATTGACCTGATCGCGGTCAGCGGGTTCGAAGCTTCAAGGCTCACCATTATTTTCCGCAGCAGCCATCCCCGGACCGACATCGGCAAGATCGCGCACGCAACCTTGGAGCCGCCCGGGATCGCCGGCGGTCACAAATTCATGGCGCGCGCGGAGATCGCACTGCAAGCTTTGCCCGCGGAACTGAGAGCGGGCGACGCGGACAAGGTGATTTGCTGGATCGAGCAGCGGCTCAGGCCGGGTCGGAAGCAATCCGGAGCTCGTCCCGATAAACGGCCCGGACTCTGCCCGACTTGATTTCCCGGACCAGTTCCTCCAAGGTGTTGATCTCGGCCTCGAACTCCGTGGCGCCCAGACCCAGTTCATCCAGGAAATGCGCGTCGGAGCCGCCCACTTTCGACAGTCCCAGTTTCTGGGCCAGGTTCAATGCCCAGAGGTTCTCCTCCGGCAGGTTGCCGCCGTTGATGACTTCCAGCGCGCATAAGTGCGGCAACTCCTGGATATGATCGCCCAGGCTGATCATGCCTCGGAACGGGTGCGCCGGGACCGTGATCCCGCCATGAAGCTCGACTTCCCTCGCCAGTTCCACCGGGTCCAGCTTTTGCTCGAAATTAACCGCCCGCAGCCAGTTCAGGTCCGCGCAATAAACCAGGATATGCCCCCAGCGGGTTTCGGCTTCCACCCCCGCCATGATCTTGATCCCGTATTTTTCAGCCAGGGCCTGATAATCGAAGTCCGCCGCCAGTTTCCGGTGCTCGCAAAATACCATCCCGTCAATCCGGAATCTCTGCCGCAGCCCGGCCAGGTGCGCCGCGTATTGCTCCGGCGCCACCGGACTGTCAACCGAAAACAGCGAATGAACATGCAAGTCCAGGACCGTGCCCATGTTTTCCTTTCCGATCCCTGATTCTATTCCGGATTTGGCCGCGGGCAAGAAGGGTTGGCCGCTGGTCAGCGCCGGCCGATGAACCCGAACACGGTCTCGGGCATTGAGGAGAGGAATCCCTGTT
Source organism: uncultured delta proteobacterium (assembly GCA_903897985.1). Taxonomy (GTDB): domain Bacteria; phylum RBG-13-61-14; class RBG-13-61-14; order RBG-13-61-14; family DRUE01; genus CAIYYW01. The sequence goes on along the minus strand of CAIUDS010000036.1, from coordinate 5,539 downwards.
TGATGGTGTCCATGTCCAGCGCGAGCAGCAGGCGGTTCTGCTTGAAACTCTTAAGATCCCGGACCACCACCGTCCTCTCCGTCTTCACCCGCATGGGATTGAGCTTGCGGCCGCGCTTGATCACCCGGTAATCGAGATGGGGCCCGGTGGAAAGGCCGGTGCTGCCCACATAGCCGATGGTCTGGCCCTGCTTCACCCGCGAGCCGGCGTGGATGCCCGAGGCAATCTTATATAGATGTCCGTAGGTGGTGGTGTAATCGTAGCTGTGCCGGATTTCAAGGTAATTGCCGTAACCGCCGTTCCAGCCCGCGCGGGTCACCACCCCCGCCCCCGCGGCCCTGACCTTGGTCCCCAGCGGCGCCGCGTAATCCACGGCCAAATGGGGAGTGCTGTAGCCCAGCAGCGAATTATACCGCGAATAGCTGAACCCGGAGCTTACCCGCGCCCCGGGCACCGGCTTGATCAGCACAAACCCCTGCAGCGCCTTGCCCGCCTCGTCGTAGTAATGCGCTCCCGCGGTATCCTTGTAGTAAAAAATCCGGAAAAGTTTTTTGTTGACCTCGAATTCCCCGACCAGGATCAACTCGTCCCCCGAAGCCGTGACCTCGGTCATCACCGAAAAACGATCGCCCGGCTGCAAATGCCTGGAGAAATCTATCAGGTCCGAAAACTGGTTGGTCAGGTTCGCGATCAAACCCGGGTCCATGCCCGCTTCCAAACCCGCCTCGTAAAAGCTCGTCTCGATCGAGCCCTCATACAAATGCCGATCCCCGGGGTTCGCCGTCCGGCTTTCCGGCTCCGCTCTGGCCGCGTTCCGGATTTCGGCCTGGAAACCGCCCTCCCTCCGCGCGATCAGCAGATGCTTGTCCCGGCTGATCCCGAAGTCGAACTGCTGGAGCTCGCCGCCATGGCCGTAGCTCAGCTTGAAAGTCTGACCGGGCTTGATTTTCTTCAGGTCGTAGAACGGGTCCGCAACTTTGATCCATTGCGCCGACAGCCGGGTTGGAACTCCGAACTGTTTGAGCGCGGTATCAAGGTTGTCGCCCTCGCGGATCCGATAATTGATCTCCTTCAGCGCATAACCTGATTGGGGCTCAACCGCCTCCGGCTTGGCTTCCGCCGGCCTTGGCTCCGCCCGGGCAATGGAGGGAATCACGCTGGCCAGGCGCAGCTTCTGGCCGTGATACCCGAACAGGATCCCGGCCAGAAAATTGAACAGCAGAACCAGCAGCAGGATGATCAGGAATGCTCTTATGTCCATCCCCCCGCGGTTCCGCCAGTCCCTCGGTAAATCCCTTTTCATAATTAACTATAATTTTACTAAATTTCCATTAAAAAACAACCCCAACATTTTCCTTACCCAGTGCGGCGGGACATTCCTGTCCCGCGACAAGGGCATAGCCCTTGACCTCCATGTGCGAGCGCCTTAAGGCGCGATTCGTTGAAACTCAACCGCTTCCTTAAATTCGACAACAATTTCATGCCCAAGTTCATCGAGCACGTTTAGCCAAACAAAAAATGGGAAAATAATTTTCCCGCTTATAATTCAATGGATTGCAGTGCTATGAAAAAATTGCAGTTTTGTTTGGCCGGGCCAGACAAGGGCCCTTGCGTAGTGGTCAGTGATCAGGGATTAGTGGCCAGTTGAATATGCGAATTCAGCTAAAACCGTGGGTCAAGGGTCTGGACCCTTGGGTGCAAGTCTGCGGTTTGCTTCACCCTTCATACTTCAGCCTTTTGCCTTTCCCTGGCGACCGCCTGCCATGTACTCCGAAATTTCTCAATAGGTAACCGTAAGCGTAAAGGTCCCGAAAGCTCCCTGGTATCCGTCCACCACTATGTAATATGTTCCGGCCGGCGCGTTGGCAAAGGTGGCGGTGGTGGGGCCAAAGGCCGCGCAGCTCTTTTCGCTGCAGGCATTGACGATAAAGACATCCAAATCCACTCCGCCCAGGTTAGACAAGGTGGCGGTGATGGTACGGACGGAGGCGGTGGTGATGGTAAAGACCTTTTCCGGCCCGCTTTCGATCCAGGTGCTGCAATCCGGGCAATTATAGCTGCCGGCGTCGGAATTGCCTCCAATGGTGGTGCTGTCGTACGGGACCCCGGAGGTAAGGGACTCCGCTCCGGTGCACACGAGCGATCCGCTGCAATCGGTGGAACAAGTGGAAGGAGTTTCATAATAAACATTGCAGAGGGCGTCGCCGCAAGCTCCCGGGCAGTCGAGCGGGCAGTTCTCGGGCTGCTCTCCGGCCAGGGGATTGCAGACCAGGTCCCCGCAACTGACCGAGCAATCGGTCGGGCAGGAGTCGGCGTCTTCGCCGTGCATGGCGTTGCAGAGGAAATCGCCGCAGGCGCCGGGGCAGGTCCCATAGCCGAGCACATCCACCGGGATATTGCTGTTATTGCCCCGGATGCCGTTCCCGAGCTGGCCATAGCCATTGCCCCCCCAGCACTTCAGTTTGCCGGAGACGATGACGCAGGAATGGTCTCCGCCGGCGGAGAGCGAGCTGGTTCCGGAGGTCAGGCCCGACACATTAACCGGAATATGGCTCTCGGTCCAGCCGGCATTCCCCAGTTGGCCAAAATCATTATTACCCCAACACTTGATCGCTCCGGCGGTGGTCCTCGCGCAGGAATAGTTACCTCCGGCGGAGATGGCGCTGACCCCGGAAGTGAGGCCGGAAACATTGACCGGGGCGTTGCGATTGACGGTGGTCCCATCGCCGAGCTGGCCATTTTCATTGTCGCCCCAGCACTTGACTCCGCCGTCGGTGGTCAGGGCACAGGTGTGGAATAAACCGGACGAAATCGCAGAGACGCCGGAAGTCAGGGTGGACACATTAACCGGGGTTTTGCTGTCGGTGTTGGAGGCATTGCCAAGTTGGCCATAATGATTGTAGCCCCAGCACTTGACGGCTCCGCTGGGGGTGGTGGTCAGGCCGCAGGAATGAAGGCCACCGGGCGAGACGGAGCCGGTGCCGGTGGTCATGCCCGAGACATTGACCGGCGCCCAGCGATCCGCGGAAGTGTCGTCGCCGATCTCGCCATAGGCGTTGTAGCCCCAGCATTTGGCTGCGCCTCCGGTGGTCACGGCGCAGGAATGGAGCCCGCCGGCGGCGTCGGAGGAGACCCCGGAGGTGAGGGTGGCAACGCTGACCGGCACATCGGCGCTGAAGTTGTTGCCATTCCCGAGTTGTCCCACGCCACCGAAGCCCCAGCATTTGGCTGCGCCTCCGGTGGTCACGGCGCAGGTATGGAGAGCTCCGGCGGACACGGCGGACACCTTGCCCAAATTTTGGTGCGGGCAGGTTCCGCAGGACCATCCGATCTGACCCTTGGTGCAGTCGCACACGGAGTGGTTGGTATAGGGAGCGACCTGACTGCGCATGATGCAGGCGACATTCAGGAGGCAACTGTTCTGGCAGTTTTGGTTTTGGCAGCCGTTATTCTCAAACCCGCAAACGCAGCTCCAGGCGGAGGAATACTCGTCCCAGGCGCCCATGATATGTCCGGTCTCATGGGCGTGCACAGCGTCCATGTTGGCAATGCCATAGCCATCGTTGGCATAGGTCATGATTTCCAATCCCCCGGTGCGGTAGGCGTAAGCAAAGCCGCCGTCCGAAAACAGGTTGTCGGCATCCACATCGTCGTTCACCACATATACCGAATAGGCCGAGGCGGCCCCCTGATGGGCCTTGAGCCAGCTGTTGAAGCTGGCGGTCTTGGCGAAATAATCGCCGTTGGTGTATCCGAGGCAGGTCAGGATCTGTTCGATCCAGAGACCCTCATCGGTGGTGGGATGGGTGATCGGCTCGTAAACGGTCTGCATACATGGCTCGGTCAGAGGGTCGTAGTAGGTGATGACAAAACTCAGGTTGGCCGAGACCGGCGCGATGGCCGCCCACCAGTTCAGGCCCGCGGTAATTTCGCTGACCACATTATTGACCTGGGTGGAGGTCCAGTCTTCCTGGTTGGGGTCAACCGCGCCGTTGCTTTCCGGGAAGAAAATGTTCAGGGCGATCTTGCCATTGCCGCTCGTGGAGAGGACTTCCTCCGCCAACTGGTTTTGCAATTGTTGCGTCATATAGAGCGAGGCATCCATCGTCAGCCCCTCGGGCAGTTGCCTGGGGGCCTGGATTTGAAGGTCACGGAGTTGCAGGGGGGGCGGGTTGTGCAGGTCGTTGGGAGGCGGGGGCGGATTGGGCTTGAGGGTGGCCGCCGGGGTATTGGTGATCTGGCGGTTCCAGATTTCTCGCAGGTTCTCCTGGCGCTGGTTCAAGCCCGGCACCGACTTGAGTTCCGGCTGGGTGGTAAAAACATAGGCCCCGCTTAAACTCGCGATCAACCCGTCCAGCTCGGAGGACGGGACCAGCGCAAACATGCTTTCCGGGGAGGTCTCGACCGTGATCCGGCCGCCGATGCCGATGATGGCGGCCTGGACTTTTTGCCAGGACTCCAAATCCTTTTGGGTCAACATCACCAGCACCGGCTCCAAGCCGAGTTCTTCGGCGGCCGATGCCGAACTGGCTTGCGGGCATTGCTCGGCGGGTGGCGCGCCCACCGGCTGTCCGGCGACATTGACCGGGACCGTGCTGCTGGCGGTTGAGCCTTGCCCGAGTTGTCCGAGAATGCCATACCCCCAGCATTCCACGGTCCCGCCCGAAGCCAGGCCGCAGCTATGATATCCGCCGGCGGAGACTTTGGAGGGGGAGTTCAATCCGCAGTCCGGGAGCGTGGCGGTCACATATAGGTAGGTGGAATCCTTGACCGCGTTATAGGAAGTGGCGCTGACGGTGTCGCTGCACGCGGTGGCCGGGCCGGGATAATCGCAGGTGCTGGTATTGATCGCGCCACAGCCGGCTTTATCTGATAGGGTGATGTCCGGGTTTCCGCACAAAGGCTCGGCGCAGGAGTCCGGTCCCCAAGTGACCGTGCCGCGGAAGGTGTAGTTCTCGCTGGGACTGAGGTAAAGCGGCCCATCCGGCTTGAGGCTGACCGCGGTGATATTGTCATCATTGGCGCAGGAGTAGGTGTCGTCCGGGTCCGCGCCCGTATCTTTGGTGGAAGTAAGGTTACAAGTCCAGTTATTCCGGTCGCAATTAAGCTCGGCGCAGACGCCGTTGGTTCCGCTCTTGCTGCAGTTAACGCCGCTGACCACGGCATCGGTGTCTCCATTATCATTGGTATCATTGCAGTTCCCGCCCTCGCTCCAGGAATACAAACAGCCCAAGGCCGAAGAAGCGCCTTCGGTCACCGCGCTAATAGAGCAAACAAGCGCGGTGATGCTATCGGCATCATCCGTTGCAATAAAGCTGTCTGTACCCGCGGTCTTGGCGGACCCGATGATGCAGGCGCCGCTGTCATTTCCGCAAAGCTCTCCGGCGCATCCATATCCGCCCGCGCCCTTGCTGCAGTTCGTGGCGCCGGTCACGGTCGCGTCGGTGTTCGCGATGTCATTGGTGTCATCGCAGTTCCCGCCTTCGCTCCAGGAATAGAGACATCCCAAAGCAGTGCAGTTAGTGGCGGGAGTCGTAAT
>CAIUDS010000035.1 GCA_903897985.1 uncultured delta proteobacterium | reverse complement strand
CTACCGGGCCAAGGTCTGGCTCAACGGAAAATATCTGGGCGAGCATACCGGCGGTTACACGCCCTTCAGCTTCGACATCACGGAGGCGGTGAAGGACGGCGAGAACGAACTGGCCGTAAATGTATTCGATTCGTCCAACCGCAAACAGGTCCGCGGCAAACAAAGCTCGACCGGCAAAGGCTACAGCATCTGGTACACGCCCTGCAGCGGCATCTGGCAGCCGGTATGGGTGGAAAGGGTGGGGGAGAGCTACATTGCCAAATATGAAACCAACTTGAATCTCGCCAAGAGAGAAGTTGGTTTTATATTTCAAATAAATAACTTCAAAGCCGGACAGAAAATCTCCGTGATGGCGGTTGGGCCGGACGGCAAGGAATTAAAAACCAATTTGGAGAAAGTCTCTCCGGGCCCGGATAGATTGATCTGGAAAATCGAAGACCCGAAACTCTGGAGCCCGGACGAGCCGAACCTGTATCAACTGAAGTTTGTGCTGCTGGATGAGCAGGGCAAGGCTCTGGATGAAGTCAAGAGCTATTTGGGGCTGCGGGAGGTCAGGGTTAAAGACGGCAAAGTTTTACTTAACGGCAAACCGATTTACCAGAAGTTGGCGCTGGTCCAAGGCTATTTCCCGCCCGGCATTTATTCCCCCCAAAGCGATGAGGCGTTCCGCAAGGACTTGGAACTGCTAAAGGAGATGGGCTTCAACGGTTTGCGCATGCACCAGAAGGTGGAGCCGAAGCGCTATTACTACTGGGCGGCGCGGCTGGGGCTGTTGATCTGGCAGGACATGCCGGCCATGGCCAGCGAAATTTCCAATACCTTTTTGCCGGTGGAAAAAATCTACCGCGACCGCTTCGACCGCGAGTGGAGTGCGGCGATGGCTCGGGATGAGAACGAGCCTTCGATCATCGCCTGGGTGCCGTTCAACGAGAGCTGGGGCATCTGGCCGGAGGGGTATCACCCGGTAATCCGGAGCTGGGCGCTCAAGGTGGTGGAAACAACGCGCCTGGCGGACCCGACCCGCCTGGTGGTGGACAACTCCGGCTGGCTCCACCGCGACACCGACCTGCTCGATGTCCACCATTATGTTTCCACCGCGGCCAAGAGTGAGGTGATTTATCAGCGGCTGAAAAAGCCGTGGGGAACCTATTCGCTGTTCGGCAATTCCATCGGCATGGTCATCCGCGGCGCGCCCATGCTCTCGCCCCTGTTCTACGGCGTCAAGTATTCGGGCCAGCCGATCATCGTGAGCGAATACGGCGGGTTCGGGTTCTACAAGACCGCGGAGAAAACCCTGCTCGACAACTACCGCGATTACACCCTGGCCATTGGCAAGTATCCCTACCTGCAGGGCTTTTGCTATACCCAGGAATACGATGTGGAGCAGGAAAAGAACGGCCTGCTCGATGAGAACCGCAACCCCAAGGTGCCGCTCGCGGAGATCAAAAAGATTAACGACCAGATTGGACGATAAGGAGAAATAATGGGACTGTTCGAGGCAATTGGCAATACGCCGCTGGTGGAAATAACCAAACTCAATCCCAATCCGCGGGTCCGGATCATGGCCAAGCTGGAAGGGGCCAACCCCGCGGGCTCGGTGAAGGACCGGATCGGCTATTACATGATCAAGCAGGGTCTGGAGTCCGGACAACTCCGCCGGGAGCAGACCGTGGTGGAAGCGACCAGCGGCAACACCGGCATCGGCCTGGGCATGGTCTGCGCGCATTACGGGCTGAGGCTCAAGCTGTTCATGCCGGAGTGCGTGAGCGAGGAACGCAAATCAATTTTGCGCGCCTACGGGGCGGAACTGGTATTGACGACCGGGTGCGAAGGGGTTGACGGCGCGATCCGGAAATCGTGGGACGCGGTGGAAAAGGAGGCGGAAAAATATTGGCTGGCCAACCAGTATGCCAACCCGGCGAACCTGGACGCTCATGATTACGGGACCGGCCGGGAAATCTGGGAGCAGACCAAGGGGGAGGTCACCCATTTTGTCGCGGGCATCGGCACCACCGGCACTCTGATGGGCGTGAGTCGGAGACTGCGGCGGCTCAAGCCGGAGATCGAGATCATTGCCGCGGAGCCGGTCAAGGGTCATAGCATCCAGGGCCTGAAGAATTTGGAAGAAGCCATTGTTCCGGCCTTGTGGGACCCGAGCAAAGTCACCGGCTATGTGAAGGTCCAGGATGAGCCGGCCTTCTCCGCGGTCGAGCGGCTCACCAAAGAAGAGGGCATCTTTGTCGGGCTGTCCTCCGGCGCCGCCATGTTCGCGGCCGCCGAAGTGGCCAAGGACGCCAAAGCTGGCAGCACCATTGTCACGATTTTTCCCGACCGGGGGGACCGCTATCTGAGCACGCATGCCTTCCGAAGCATCTGCGCCAAATGTCCTCCTTAATATTTTTTTTACCACGAAGACACAAAGTATGAATATTGAAAGATATCGCGGCTCGCTCCTGGGGTTAGCTATCGGAGATGCGCTTGGTTCTCCGCTGGAAGGCATGAAGGCCGGCCGGGTGAAGGATGTCTATGGAACGGTTAGCGGGTATGTGAACGCGGAAGCGGCCTGGGCGGGCAAGCCTTACCGGTATCTGCCCCCGGGGGTTTATACCGATGCCGCCCAGCAGGCGCTCTGTCTTTCGGACAGTCTGATCAGATGCTACGGGTTCAATGCCGACGATTTCGGCCGCACCCTCATGCAACTCTGGCAGGTGGACCCCGCGCTCAGGTTCGGCGTTTTCCGCAGCCCCGGTCCCGCCTTGAAAAAGGCGATGGAAAAATTGGTCGTGGGCGTTCCCCTGTCCAAAATCGGCGAGCCCAGCGCCGGCCTCGGCGCGGCCGTGGCCGCGGCTCCGGTCGGGCTTTATTTTTCCGACGATCCGGAGGCCCTGCTCAAGGCCGCAATCGAGCAGACGCTCCTCACCCATAAGGACCCCCGCGCGATGGCCCTGAGCGCGGCCATTGCTTTTTGCGTGTTTTCATACGCGAGCGGAAATTGGGATAGCTTGAAGACCAGCGGCCGGGTCGAGAGCCTGATTGAGTTCGTGCTCCAGGCCGAGAAGGCCATCGAGCAGGAATATATCCGGGAACTTCCTCCCATGGTTTATGATTTTTTCGGGTTCCTGTTCCGATCAGTCGAGCCCTTCCGCCACTGGCAGGGCATGGAGCACGAACTGGTTTTTCGACAGATCGTCAATCTCGCCAACCTCGCTTTCCCCAGTCACAAAATTCAGAGCCCGAGTCAGGACTTCGCCCTGGCCGCGGGAGTCACCGCGCTGTTCCTGGCCTTGGTCAGCCCGGACTTTGAGACCGGTATGGTTGAGGCCATTTCTTTGGGACGCGACGCGGACAGTCTGGGCGCCATGCTGGGGGCCATGCTTGGCGCGCGGTTCGGCGAAGCGGAAATCCCGAAAGCGTGGAAAGCCGGGCTGAAAAATCATGACCAGGTGGCGGCCCGGGCCGAGGCGCTCTATCAAAAAAGTTTCGCCGGCCTGGAGATAAAAAGCCTGGTCAAGATGGAGCTCGAGTTGACCCGGTCCGTGAATGGGGAGAGGGAAAAATTCATCGAGAAGATGATCCGCAAGGGCGAATACGATCCGCTGGCCGCGGCCAGGAAGCGGGGGGAAAAGGAAAAAGCCGAAACCGCGCTTTTGCCCGCGGTTAAGCTCAAGCGCAAGGCCAAAGAAGGCAAACCCCGGCGCGAGAAAACGCCCTGGCGGACCTGGGAAAAATAAGGCACAACCGGCGTGCGCCCATAACTTCTTTTCTCCGCATGCGCCTATTTGGTATAGTTGAGCGCCTTGAGCCGGCGTTTGGTCTCCGGAGAAAGTTTTTTGCCGGTCGGCGCCGCGCTCGCGGCGATCAGTTTCGGGTCCGGGAGCAAGCGGATAAGCTCTTCTTTCGAGTTCGGCAATTTCTCCGCCAGATTGTCGCGCTCCGCGGGGTCCGCGCTCAAATCGTAGATTTCCATTTTGCGGTAGCCGGGCATCCGGACCAGGAATTGATAGGGATAGCTCACCACGGCGATGTCATATTTCCTTCCGGGATTATAACGGATGGAAAACCCGATCCGTTTCCCGGTTTCACTTCCGGTTAGCAGGGGCGTGAAACTTTTGCCGCTGATCCCGGCCAGGGGTTCGGCGCCGGCATATTCAGCCAGGAACGGCGCGTAATCTATGCTCCTGATCGCCTCGGCGACTTTTTTTCCGGCCGGAATGCCGGGACCGGAAAGGATCAGCGGGATGCGCGAGACCTGCCAGTGCAGTTCCTCGGTATGGTCCATTTTGCGGTGCTCGAAAAAGGCTTCCCCATGGTCCGCGGTCGCCAGGATCAGGGTCCGGTCCTTCAGCCCCAACTCCTGCAACCGGCTAATCAGCTTGCCGATTTCCGTGTCCGCATACCGGAGCTCGCCGTCGTATTGGGAGATCAGCCAATCCAGTTCCCTGGGCTTGGGCTTGCGCGGAATCTGATACCACTTGCGGTTGTCGCCGAACGGCTGGATGTCGCCCAGGCCGGGTTGGATAGCAGCAATGCCGCCAAGACCGAGGCGGACCACCAGGTAGTGACAGCCGAGCGGACGCTCAAGTACCAGCAGGCCCGGCTTGATGAGGCCAAGATCCTCTGCCCGTTGGACGATGGCTTGGT
>CAIUDS010000034.1 GCA_903897985.1 uncultured delta proteobacterium | reverse complement strand
GCTTTTTGCAGGTTCCAGCATAATCAAACGCACAAGTGCCTGCCCCTTTTGCCGTTTAAATAACAAAAATCTAAGAGCCGCATCACCCCTCCGTCTCTCCCAAGCCAAAAAGTAAAAAGCTGTTGCTGTCGGAAACGGTCAGCAGGTCGAAGACCTGCACCACTTCTTTTCAGCCCTTGACCAATTATATTCCCGGCTGCCAGCTGATGGGTGCCGGCTGCTTTTCATCGGTTTGACCCAGCCTGTAGAAGCAATTATTGTAGAAGCACAGTTAAGAGGTGCGCAGACCCTGCTATGTCCCGCTTGAAGGCAGGACTTCTGCCTTCGCTGAAGCTTCGGCGGACAGGACGGAGGGCAAGCAAGAGTGCCTGCGCCACAAATCGCGGCTTCCGCCTTCGCCAAGGCTACGGTGGACAAGAAAGCCGCTCGCACATTAGAAGCGCGGGCAAGAAGATCAAGCAGGAGGAATGGAATGAAGGTAAATCCGGAGATTTATCGGGAGTATGACATAAGGGGGGTGCCGGGAAGGGATTTTGACGAGCCGTTTGCGTATGACCTGGGCCGGGCGTTCGCTCGACTGGTAGTCGAGAAGGGCGGGAAGAAGGTCACGGCCGGACAGGACTGTCGCTTAAGTTCGCCGAGCCTTTCCGCGGCTTTGATCAAGGGCATGCTGGATTCCGGGCTCGAGGTTACCAACATCGGGATCGTGACCACGCCACAGCTTTATTTCAGTTTGTTCCATCTCCAGGCCGACGGCGGGATGCAGGTCTCGGGTTCGCACAATCCGCCGGACCAGAACGGGTTCAAAATCTGCGTGGGCAAGGACACGATCTGGGGGGAGGAAATCCAGCGGGTGAGGAAAATCATCGAGGCCAAAAACTTTCCGACGGGCAAGGGCGCGGTCAAGGATTACGCGCTCGAGGCGCCGTATGTGGATTACATCTTGAAGAACATCAAGCTCGCGAAGCCGCTCAAGGTGGTGATTGACTGCGGCAACGGCACCGCGGGGCCGGTCGCGCCCAAGGTGCTCAAGGGACTGGGATGCGAGGTGACCGGGCTGTATCTGGAGATGGACGGGAATTTCCCGAACCATCATCCGGATCCGACCGTGCTGAAAAATGTCCAGGAATTGCGCGACACCGTGCTGAAACTTAAGGCGGATGTGGGGATCGGATATGACGGGGACGCGGACCGGATCGGGCTGGTTGATGACCAGGGCAATGTGATCTGGGGAGACATCATCATGATCCTCCTGAGCCGCGCGCTCTTGAAAGTGGAACCGGGCGCGACGATCATCGGCGAGGTCAAGTGTTCGCACCGCTTGTTCGATGACATCGAGAAGCACGGGGGCAAGCCTCTGATGTGGAAAGCCGGACACAGCTTGATCAAGGCCAAGATGAAGGAAACCGGGTCGCTGCTCGGGGGCGAGATGAGCGGGCATATTTTTTACAAACACCGCTGGTTCGGTTTTGACGATGCGGTCTATACCTCGGCGCGGATTTTGGAAATCCTGTCGAACACCGACCGGAAACTCTCGGAGCTGCTCGCGGATGTGCCTCCGGCTTATGCCACGCCCGAGCTGCGGATCAAATCGAGCGACGAGAAGAAGTTCGCGATCGTGGAAAAGGTGAAAAAGCATTTCCTCGACCTGGGCTACCAGGTGATTGCCATTGACGGGATGCGCTTGAGCTTCAAGGACGGCTGGGGCCTGGTGCGGGCGAGCAACACCCAGCCGATGCTGGTGATGCGGTTCGAGGCCGATACCGAGAAGCGGATGGAGGAAATCCGGAAGCTGGTGGAAGAGCAGGTGAATAAGTATAACCAATTATGAATTGTGAATTATGAATGATAAAAAAACCGGTTTGGCCGCGGATCGGGAACTGGCATTGAAGCAGGAACTGAGTGCGCGTTCCGCAATGGTTTGGCTGTTGATTTTGATGGTGCTCGCGTTCCTGGTCCGGCTGCGGGTCGGGTTTTATCAGGGGCTTAACTTCGACGGGTGCGGTTATGTGATGCACGGCTGGAGCATTGCGGCGGGACATCTGACCACGCCCTACTGGGCAAAGGGCCTTGACCATTATTACCCGCCGCTCTATCCGGCCCTGATCGCGCTCGGCCAGGTGTTTACCCGCGATTGGGTATGGGCCGCCAAAATCGTGAACCACCTCCTGGGCGCGTTGCTCCTCATCCCCTGCTATCTGATCGGAGCGAGGCTTTATGGAAGGACCGGCGGAATCGTCGCCGCGGCGCTCCTGGTCAGTTCCCCGCTCCTGGTCGAACTCGGGTCCAACGGCGCCAGCGAACCCGCGTTCCTGCTTGCCTTCGCGTTCGGCCTGTATTTTTTTGACCGGCTGCTTCGGGAGAAAAAAATGCGCGCGGCGCTCTTTGCGGGTCTCTGCTTCGGGCTCGCATACCTGGCTCGCACCCAGGCGATAATGTTTCCCCTGATCGCGCTTACGGTCCTGGCTTGGGAAGCGCTCCGGAAAAACATCCGGCCGGCGCAAGGGCTGGCAGGTTTGGCCCTGATCCTCGTTGGGTTCTATCTGTTCGCGCTGCCGTATGACTTATACTGCTTGAAAAAGGACGGGGTCTATGGGCTGCGGGCGCGCCAGGAATTTTTCAAGAAGGTTACCCAGCCGGACACCGCGAGCTGGTATATCGCGGAAAGGGATTTGAACCGCAACGCGGATATGCTGCTCAATTTCGAGCAGGCGAAAGATTTTTCGCCGCTGCGCTGGGTGGCGGCTCATCCCGGCGAATATTTTCGCGCGGTCTCATCGCGTTTCCGGCAGATGGCCGCGCTTTCCTTCCAATGGGGGACCATCTTTTCCCCATTGCTGCTGGTCCTGCTTTTCTGCTCGGCATTGGCGCTTATCTTTCCCAAACGCAAGACCCGGCACGCCTGGTTGCTCAATCCGGTCTGGGTCATCTTTCCCGCGCTCCTGGTCCCGCTCGCGGCTCCGGCCCTGGTCAGGTATTACGCCGTGATCGTTCCCCTGCTGGCTCTTTATGCCGCACTCGGCGCGCTGTTCCTGCGCGAGGCGGCCTCGAAAATCCCGGGCTTGAACTGGCTGCGCTCGCCCCGGGCGCTGGCGCTCTGGGTCCTTCCCCTGCTCCTACTTTTCCCGCACGGGAAACTGCTTTACCTCGCCTCCCGGGCGGCGATGGAACAAAGGGAAAGCGAGCGCGTCCGGATGGCAAAGTGGGTGAGCTCCTCGGTTACCGGCCGCGGCAAGATCATCATGAGCGAGGATGCCTTTGCCGCGATGACCAGCGGGAATTACTGGTTCCTGTTCCCGATGGATTTTCCCGCTCGCGTGATCGCATACGCGCAGGCCCAGGGCGCGGATTATCTATTGGTGGAGGAACACCTGTTGACCTGGATGGAAGCGCCCCTGGAATGGACCGATTATTTTCTGACTCCGGAAGACAAGCCCGGGCTGAAACTGGTCTCGAGCTATCCCGAGGGCGAGGAATTTCCCACCGCGGCGCTCTACCGCGTTGAGCAGCCGGAGCCCAAGCCGGCCGCGTCCGCCAATGTCATCCTGGTGGTGATCGGTTCGCTTCGGCCCGACCGCCTGTCCGGCTATGGCTATTCCCAAAAGACCAGCCCTTTCCTCGACTGGCTTTCCCAGTCGGGAATCCGGTTTGAAAATGTGCTCACGGCCTCCGCGCAGTCCGACTGGAGCATGGTCTCGCTCCTCACTTCGACCTGGCTGGAAGGCCCGCTGGCTCTTGGACAAAAGTCCGGGGACGCGATCAAGCCGAGGCTGGAAACGCTGGCGGACTTGTTGAAAAGAAGCGGTTATCAGACCGCGGCCTTTGCGGACTTTGGAAAAGAGACCGGGGCTTTTGAAAAAATACCGCTCACCGGCTTTGACCAGTCCCAAACGCCGCAGCCCGAACTGATTTTATCCTGGCTCGACCAACGGGATCCTCATCGCCCCTGGTTCATCTTCCTCGACATCCCCGAAACCGCCGCTTCCGCTTATGACGATCACATCCGATATGCGGACCGGATGCTGGAAATAATTTTCTGGAACCTGGCCAAAAAACATTTGTTCCTCCCTAAGACCCTGGTCATCATCACCTCGGATCGTGGCGTGGAATTGGGCGAGCGCGGCGGGGCATTGCCTAGCCGGCTTTACGATGAAGTAATCAAGGTTCCCCTGATCTTATCCTGGCCCGGACAATTGCCCGCGGGCAAAGTCGTTCACAACCAGGTCCGGACTATTGATGTTCTGCCCACCATCTTCGACCTGCTCGGTCTGCCCATTCCCGCCCAGGCCCAGGGCGTGAGTCTGAAAAACATCCTTGATTCCAAAGTCGAGCTTTCCGCGCTTAGCGAATCCATCGGCGAGACCGGCCTGGAACAGTCGCTCCGGACCCCGGAATGGTTTTTCCGGCGCCGGGGAAATGAGACCCTGATGTTCGATCTGGTCAGCGACCCGGCCGAAAAATCCAATCTCCTCGGACAACCCGCGCGGGAAGAAACCGAACATCTACACAGAGTCCAGGAACTCATGGCCGAGGGCATTGACCACTACAATCTTTACAACCTCCGCCACTTGAAAAAATTTTCCCCGGACCATAGCGCCCGATAGTCGTTTCTTTCTTGACGGACGGGAGTGGATCGGCTAGATTCTAGGACATCCATCAGGAGCAAGCCGGAATGAAAGCGCTGTTAATATACCCTCGTTACAAATGGCCCGAGATCGGACAAATGCAGGAGCCGCTTGGGATCCTTTACATCGCCTCGGTCCTCCGCCAAAACGGGATGGAAGTCCGGTTCCTTGATTTCACCTTCAAACAATCGCTGGATGAACTAACGGAAGCGGTCAACTGGGCGGATGCGGTGGGCATGAGTTTCTCGAGCGTGCTGTTCAGCCGGGCCGCGCATATCCGAGAACAGATCAAGGCGCAGCGGCCCGAGCTCCCGGTCATTGCCGGCGGACCGCATCCGACCGCGGACCCGGAGGGCACACTCAAGACCGGCTTCGACTACCTGGTCATGGGCGAGGGCGAGCAGAGCGCGCTCGAATTATTCCGGGCGCTGGAACAGGGCAAGGACGGCCGGGGCATTGATGGAGTCTGGACCCGGAACGGCGAGGAAATCGTTAAAACCCCGCTCCGGTCTTTTGTGCAGGACCTGGATACCCTGCCCTTCCCGGCCCGGGACTTGTTCGACTACCAGACCTATCTCAAGTCCGGCATGAGCCAGATCGGGATTTGTCTCGCGCGCGGCTGCCCGTTCGCGTGCAGGTTTTGCAAACCCATGCAGGATTTGATCTTCGGACGGAAACTCCGGAAACGCGGCCCCGCGAGCGTTGCCGAGGAAATCGAATGGGCGATCAAACTTACCGGCCATACTTTTTTCCTGTTCCGCGATGACAACCTCTCCAGCCTGGGCCTCAAGTGGTTCCAGGAATTCCGCGCGGAGCTGGACCAGCGCAAGCTGAAGATCAAGTTTTCGGGCCAGACCCGGGTGAACGATCTAAGCGAGGAACTGGTAAAGGAGATGAAGGACCTGGGGTTGGTGGGGCTGGCCTTCGGAGTCGAGAGCGGCTCGCAAAAAGTGATTGACTACTATAACAAGAAGTTCAAGGTGGAGGACTCGGTGGCCGCGTTCGAGCTTTGCCACCGGCTCGGGATCGGCACGCATTGCTTCATCATGCTGGGCGCCCCGCCCGAGACTCGGGAGGACCTGCAAATGACCATTGACCTGGTCAAGCGCATCGGGCCCGAGTCCGTGACCATCTCCCGGCTCACGCCCGCGCCCGGGACTTACCTCCATAGCGAGACCATCGAGCAGGGCATTTTGAAACCGGTCGGCTGGGAGGACTGGGACTTTTACAAGAACCAGACCCCGCTCAAGCTCGAACATCTGGTCGAAGCCGATTTAATGAAGGCGGAGAACGAAATCCGGGCGATGGTCAAGGGCAGCGTGCTCTACCCGCGACAACAGATCGTGTCCTGCTCGCAGGCCGTGAAAATGTAAGAATCGCGCCTGAAGGCGCTCGCACATTAAGGAGGCAAAAGATGAAGATATTTCTAGACACCGCGAATATAGGCGAGATCAAGGAAGCCGCGAGTTTGGGGGTATTGGACGGGGTGACCACCAATCCGAGCCTGTGCGCCAAGGAGAAAAAGCCCTTCAAGGAATTGCTTCTGGAAATCTGCCAGGCCGTGAACGGGCCGGTGAGCGGCGAGGTGGTGAGCCTGGACTACGAGGGCATGTTGAAGGAAGCCCGCAAGCTGCACAAACTGCATCCCAATATCGTGTGCAAGATCCCGATGACCAAGGACGGGCTCAAGGCGGTCAAGGTGCTCGAGTCGGAAGGCGCCCGCTGCAATGTCACCCTGGTCTTCTCGCCGCTCCAGGCGCTGCTCGCGGCGCGCGCCGGCGCCAGTTTTGTCAGCCCGTTCATCGGCCGGCTCGATGACCTCGGCCAGCGCGGCATGGACCTGATTGACCAGCTCATGGTCATCTGGGAAAACTATGGCTTCGAGACCGAGATCATCGTGGCCAGCATTCGCCACCCCATGCATGTGGTCGAGGCCGCCATGACCGGAGCGCATATTGTCACGGTGCCTTTCAAAGTCATCGAGCAGTTCACCAAACACCCGCTCACCGATATCGGCATCGAGAAGTTCGCCGCCGACTGGACCAAGGCCGGAATCAAATTCAATGTCTGAGCCGGCCCCGCGTCCCGGCCAGGGCTGCCGCTGGTAAAAAGCCGGATTGAAGGTCAATATCTAATCGGTATGCGCAAGCATCTCCAGATCGGTCCGCTCGCGCTGGACGGCTGCGCGGTTTTGGCGCCCATGGCCGGGGTAACCAACAGTCCGCTACGCAGGATCGCCAAACGGAAGGGCGCCGCGCTGGTGTTCACCGAGATGATCAGCGCGGACGGCTTGCTCCGCGGCCAGGGCAAGGCCCGCATCCATTTCTTCAAGCTGCTCTATGTCCATCCCGAGGAGCGGCCAGTGGCGTTCCAGATTTTCGGGGCCGACCCGGAACCGATGGCCCGGGCCGCGGCCATGCTCGCGGAACTGGACGCGGATTTAATTGACCTCAACATGGGCTGCCCGGTCAAAAAGGTCACCAAGAAAGGCGCCGGCGTGGCCCTGATGAAAGACCCCGAGCGCGCCGGAAAGATGATCCGCGCGGTCAGGAAAGTCATCGGCAAGGTCCCGCTCACGGTCAAGATGCGCACCGGGCTAACGGACCACGATAACCAGGCGCTCGAGCTGTGCAGAATCGCGGAGGCCGAAGGCGCGGACGGCGTGATCATCCACGGCCGCTCGAAGGAACAGCTTTTCAGCGGCCCGCCCGATTATGCGGCGATCCGCGAGTGCGTGGCCGCGGTGAAAATCCCGGTGCTCGGAAACGGCGGGATCAAATCGGCTTCCGATGCGGAAAAAATGATCGCGGAGACCGGATGCGCCGGCGTGATGATCGCCCGGGGCGCGCTCGGAAACCCCTGGCTGTTCGCCCGGCTCAGGGACCCGGATGCGGCCTTGCCCTCGGTCGCGGAACGCGCTCAAACCGTATTGCTTCACCTCGACCTTTCGGTGAAGCATTTCGGAGAGGAAAAAGCGGTGGTCGAGATGCGCAAACACCTGGGCTGGTATGCAAAGGGCCTGACCGCCGCGGTTGAACTCCGGAAAAGCTTGAATAAAATGGTCAGAAGGAATCAGGCGGCGGAACTGATTGAAAAATATTTTAAAGATGAGGCATAAAAGAAGCCATCCCGCCGGTCATGGGAGATGGGGGAATGAGAGGAAAACATTTGACGGACCGGCTAAGATGGCTTCTTTTGATAAGATATGTAGCAATATTTGTGCCAGAATTTTGGACTAAAAATATGCTTGTTTTTCAGATAGTTACATGAGCGGGCAAAAAAGGGATTGACAAATATGAGCATAATTTGGACACTGACTGACAAAATTTTGCAAGACCGGCAGAGGGGACAAGAATGGAAAGCTATGATTTGGTAGTGATCGGCGGGGGTCCGGCGGGATATGTGGGCGCGATCCGGGCGGCGCAGCTGGGCGCAAAAGTGTGCGTGGTGGAAAAGGATGAATTGGGCGGGGTCTGCCTTAACCGCGGGTGCATTCCGACCAAGACTCTGATCAAAACCGCGGAGCTTCTTGCCCAAACCCGGGAGGCCGAAGCCTTTGGCTTGACCATTCCCGGCCCGGTCAGCCTTGACCTGGCCAAGGCCATGGAGCGCAAAGACTATGTGGTCAAAACTTTGGTCAAGGGCATCGAGTCGCTGTTCAAGAGTTGGAAAATCACGCTGAAAAAAGGCGACGCTCAATTCACCGGCCGCGACCGGCTTTCCATCCGCTCCGCGCAAGGTTCGGAGGAAATCACGGCCAAATCATTCCTGATCGCCACCGGGGCATCGCCCGCGCATATTCCCATGTTCCCGATTGACGGCCAAATCATCCTCTCCTCCGACCACCTGCTCAAGATGCAATCGGTACCCAAAAGCATCCTCATCATCGGCGCCGGCGCTATCGGCTGCGAGTGGGCATTCATCATGAAGGAGTTCGGCTCGGAGGTTACGGTCATTGAAATGATGCCGCAGGTTGCGCCGACCGAAGATGAAATGGTCGGGACCCTGCTGCTGCGCGAGATGAAAAAGCGCAAGATCAAGGCGCTGGTGGGCGAGAAGATTGTCAAGGTCGAGACTCATGCCGAGGGGGTCATGGCGCGGACGGAATCCGGCGCGGAGTTCAAGGCCGAGAAAATGCTGGTGAGCATCGGCCGCGCGCCCAACAGCAAAGACCTGGGACTCGAATCCCTCGGGATCGAACTCTGCGGCCGGGGGTTCATCCAGGTCAATTCCCGGATGGAAACCTCGGTCCCCAATATTTACGCGGCCGGAGATGTCGTGGGCAAGGCGCTGCTCGCGCACAAGGCCGGCGCCGAGGCCAAGATCGCGGTCGCGAACGCGCTCGGCCATAAGGAAGAAATGGATTACGGGATCATCCCCGCGGTGATCTTCACCTTCCCGGAAGTCGCCAGCGTCGGCCTGAAGGAAAGAGATGCCAAGGCCAAAGGAATCGCCTATGCAACTTCCAGCTTTCCCTTCCGCGCCCTGGGCAAGGCCCAAGCCATCGGCGAAATCGCCGGCGAAGTGAAATTGGTTTTCGAAAAAGAGAGTCTGCGACTGCT
>CAIUDS010000033.1 GCA_903897985.1 uncultured delta proteobacterium | reverse complement strand
GAAATTTCCAAGAATCGCCTGCCCTCGATGCAACCGCTCCCGCAAGACCTTTTTGAAGCCCTGAAGGAATCGGCCAAAGGGAAAGGCCCGGATGATCGGCTACTTTTTGTCCCTACTAAAACGGCCATGATGCTTTACAAGCATTTGGCGGC
This sequence comes from uncultured delta proteobacterium, assembly GCA_903897985.1. Classification (GTDB taxonomy): domain Bacteria; phylum RBG-13-61-14; class RBG-13-61-14; order RBG-13-61-14; family DRUE01; genus CAIYYW01. Next base: position 6,652 of record CAIUDS010000033.1, on the reverse strand, counting down.
GGCCGGGATTCCCAAGTGGACCCCGGAAGGGCATCTTGATTTTCACTCGCTCAGGGTGAGCTACATCACCTTCCTTGACGGCATGGGAGCGAGTGCGAAGGAATCTCAAACCCTGGCCCGCCATTCAAACCCGGCCTTGACCATGAACCGATACGCCAAGACCAGGCAGGGGCGGCTATCCGAACTGGTGGAGCAGGTCGGGGATTCCATAAATGCCGCCCTGGGATACACAACCACAGCACAACCGAAAATCGCCGCCCTGGGAATCGCAATGGATTCAAAGGGTTCTATGGTGGGCGCTACAGGATTCGAACCTGTGACCTCTACCGTGTGAAGGTAGCGCTGCCACCGCTGAGCTAAGCGCCCACTGGTTTTCTATTTTAGTCATTGATCCGGAAAAAAGCAAGCGGCAACCGAAAAAACGCGGATTTGTTTTTTGGGCGGTTTTGAATATCATGGATAAGCAGTGAGCGCGCAGCCGAAAATTTTGTTCAGTTCGGTGTTCAAGCCGTTTGCGGAAGCCGACAATCTTTACAGCCGTCTCGATTCCAAGATCGAGTTGTTCCACAACCAGATCACCAAGTACCAGGGCATTTTCAGCCCGCGCATCCATTACAACACCTTCGGCCTGCACGCCATCGCCAACAATCTGCCGGTCCCGAGCGTGGTGCTGGACTTCCCGACCCTCGACCGGTTCATCCGCGAACTCAAGAAGGGCTACGACTATGTCGGGATCGGCAGCATCACTCCCAATTTCAACAAAGTGGCGCGCATGACCGAGGAGGTCCGCAAACACAGCCCGGAGAGCAAGATCGTGATCGGCGGTTTCTGCGCCTCGATCCCGGACCTGGACAAAATGCTCTCGGTGGACTATATCTGCTCGGGCGAGGGCATCAGTTTCATGCGCCAACTGTTGGGCTTTTCACCGGAATTCGAGTTCCGCCAGCCCGAGGTCTTCTCGCAGACCCGCGAGCTTTTGGGCGTGCCCATCTTCCGTGACTATCATCCTTTCATCACGGTCGGGTTGGGTTGCCCCTATGGCTGCGATTTCTGCTGTCCCAGCCATTTTTTCGGCAAGAAGCATATCAAATTCCTCAAGACCGGCGACGCCATTTTCAACGAGATCGTCCGCCTGGGCGAAAAATATCATACCAGTTCGTTCGGTCTGGGCGGCGATGACAATTTCCTGGCCGACCCCGAGCGCGCCCGGCAACTGCGCGAAGTCGTGGTCGCGAGCAAGAAGCAGATCAAGCTGTTCCTGTTCGGGAGCGCCGACCTGGTCGCGGAGTGGAAGCCGGAGGAGTTGGCGGAAATGGGCGCCAGTACGATCTGGATCGGAAGGGAGAGCAAGCTCGCGCCTTACGGCAAGAACCGCAACATTAACATTAAGGACCTGGTCGCGGGTTTGCGCCAGGTCGGGATCAAGACCATCCTGAGCTCCATCCTGCTCTTTGACTTCCACACCAAAAAGAATATCTGGGAGGATGTGGAGGAGCACCTGGACATTAACCCGGATTTCAGCCAGTTTGCCTTTGTGGCGCCATTTCCCGGCAACCCGGTCTATGAGCGGATGAAGCAAGAGGGCAGGTTGCTCGAAAATATCCCGCTCGAGGAATGGCATGCGTTCAAACAACCCTGGTTTCTCCATCCGGAGTTCAGCCTCCGCGAGGCCGAGGCAATCCAGGAAAAAGCCTACCTCGAAGATTTTTACCGGCTGGGCCCGAGCATCGTGCGCTTGATCGGCGCCGAGTTGGAAGGGTATCTCTATATGAAGGATTCGAGCAATCCGCGCCTGCGCGACCGCGCCCAATATTTGGCTCAGGACTTCTCCCGTTACCGCGCCATCTTAAAAGGCTGCGAATACCTGGTGCCCAAGGAATCACAATTGAAAGTGGTCAAGCAAGTCCAGGCTCAACTCGAGCAAGCCACGAAAAAAACCACGCTCTTCGAGGACTTCGAGGCGCTTGGACTTTACGGCTTCGGCCGCGCCCGCGAGTTCCGCACCCGCCACTTCGGCGAAGCCATCCAGCCCAAAACCAGGCGGACCAACTACCCCGGCTCGCCCGACTGAATTCAAATGATCTTTTTCGGGAACGGACGGGGCCAGAGGATTTTCCCGCCCGAATTGTGATATAATTCTCAAAATGAACCATAAGCGGCCATGGTATGAGGATTGGAAAACGCAATGTGAGACAGCCGAGAAATATGTCCACGCCATCAATCCGGTTCCCCGGGCGATCCACGAAAAGAAGATTGAGCATGAACTGGATGCCTTTCGGGACTTCACAATTTTTAAGGTGATTTTTGAAAGCAACCGCTTGGAAAATGTCGGCCTGAGCGAAAGCGATACCAAAAAGTTGATACTATCCGAAAGGAGTTTTAAAGAGCCTCACAAAATTATACAAATACTGGGAGAGATCAGTGAGGTTTTTGAGGAAAAAATTTTCCAGAATAATTTTCGCCCGGGCGTGATTGTTTTTGAAAAGAAAAAACGCGCAGCCCTGGAAGTGGTCAGGCATTATGATGCGATTTTTGTGGCCTTGTTTTATATATATGCCGCCCAAATCGCCGCACTCGACGAAAAGGTCAAAAGCATCCGCATCTCCATCCCATTGAACGGCAAGTTGGATTCCGGGGGAATCCAATTCGATTATCGAAAAATATTTCCAAACTTGGGCAGAACTCCGCTGGAGTTCTTTAATGAAGAATTGATCCGGCACTTAAATTTTACCATGGCGCATCAACTGATGCCCAAGGACGCTGGCATTGAGGCTGGCTTTTATCGGATTGACAACCGGGTCACGGATTTCACGATCGCGTTTCCCTCCCACGAAAATGTTCCGGCCGCGATGAAGGAATTTGTGGCCAGGTCGAACCGGATTCTGGAGTCAAAGGAAAACCCGATCCTGAAAGCGGCCAGGATTTCCTATGATTTTGTGGCGATTCATCCCTTCCCGGATTTCAATGGACGGATGTCGCGCCTGCTCATGAACATGGTCCTTTTGCGCGAGGGTCTGCCCTTTTTCGCGGCTTTGCGGGGAAGCAAGACCGAGAAGCACAAATACATCACGGCGCTCCGGCACGCCAACCGCGGAAAAATCGGTTCTTATGCCGGCCTGATTGCCCGCACGGTTAATGACGGCTTTCAGCAACTCAACCGGAACCTCGAATCGGCTGGACTCAAGCCGATCAGACCTGAAGCATCCTGACTCCCCGGCTCGCCGGCTGGAACTGAAACCGAAGACCTTCTTTGATTCCGGCCATTTTGAATTAAGATATATAGATAGAAGCATGGCTGGCAGTCCCAAAATACTTTTGACCTCGGTGTTCAAGCCGTTCGGGGAGGCGGACAATTTATACAGCCGCGTGGATTCCAAGATCGAGTTGCTCCACAACCAGATCACCAAGTTCCAGGGCGTGTTCAGCCCGCGCATCCATTACCAGACCTTCGGCCTGCACCTGATCGCGGCCAACCTGGACACGCCCTCGGTGGTGCTGGACTATCCGACCTTGCCCCGGTTCATCGCGGAAGTGAAAAAGGGCTATGACTACATCGGGATCGGGTCCATCGCTCACAATCTGCAAAAGGTCAAGCGCATGACCGAGGAGATCAGAAAGCACAGCCCCCGGACCAAGATTGTCATCGGCGGTTTTTGCGCCTGCCTCGAGAATATTGACCGGATCCTCGAGGTGGATTATGTCTGCGTGGGCGAGGGCATCAGCTTCATGCGCGAGCTCCTGGGCCAAAGCCCGGAGTTCGAGTTCCGGCATCCGGACTTGTGCGCGCATACCCGCGAGCTGCTGGGCGTGCCCTTCTTCTGGGGCGAATACCGGCCGGTGGTGATTGTGGGGCTGGGCTGTCCCTATGGGTGCGATTTCTGTTCCCCCAGCCATTTCTTCGGCAAGAAGCACATAAAATTTCTTCAGACCGGCCAGCAGATCTTCGACGAGATGGTCCGGCTGGAGCAGAAATACGGGAAGGAAACGCTTTGTCTGCTGGGGGATGACAATTTCCTGGCCGATGAAAAGCGGGCGCGGGAGTTGCGCGAGGTTGTGATCAAGAGCGGAAAGCAGTTCACCTTTCGCATTTTCGGCACCGCGGACCTGGTGGCGCAGTGGGACCCGGTGGAACTGGCCGAGATGGGCGTCTATAACATCTGGATCGGCCGCGAGGGAAAATTCGCGCCCTACGCGAAAAACAAGCGGGTGGACCTGAAGAAACTGGTGGCCGAGCTTCGCAAAGTGGGGATCGGGGTCACGCTCAGCTCGATCCTGCTCTTTGACTTTCACACCAAGCAAAACATCTGGGAAGATATCGAAGACCACCTGGCCATCGTCCCGGCCTTGAGTCAGTTCGCCTTTTATTCGCCCGCGCCGGGCACGCCTTTTTATGACCGCTTGAAGGAAGAGGGACGACTGCTGATGAACATACCGGTTGAGGAGTGGCACGCGTTCAAGCAGCCGGTGTTCAAGCATCCGGAGTTCACGCTCCGGGAAGCCGAACAGCTTCAACAAAAGGCCTACCTCGAGGATTTTTACCGGCTGGGCCCGAGCTTGGTGCGGCTGATCCAGGTTGACTTGGAGGCTTATGTCACCCATCGCAATTCCCCCAATCCGAGGATGCGGGCGCGGGTCGAGCATTTTGCTCAGAATTTCCCGCTTTATCGGGCCTTGCTCAAGGCCTCGATGCATTTGGTCCCCAAACCGGAAATGCGGGAGCAGGTGCGGCAGGCGCTGGCCGGGCTGGAACAGGCTTCAAGAAAAACCGGCATGATCGAGAACCTCGAGGGGCTCGCGTTGGGCGGTTTCGGAAAAGTCCGGGAACTGCGCACCCGCCTTTGGGGGGACGCCATCCAGCCCAAGACCCGCATTTACCATTATCCCGGGGTCCCTGGAAATGACTGACGATCGCAAAATACTTTTCACTTCGGTGTTCAAGCCCTTCGGGGAAGCGGACACGCTTTACAGCCGGCGGGACTCGAAGATCGAGTTGTTCCACAACCAGATCACCAAATACCAGGGCGTATTCAGTCCGCGGGTGATCTACCAGACCTTCGGCCTGCACTGCATTGCTCACAACCTGGGCATGCCCTCGACGGTGCTGGACTATCCGAGCCTGACCCGCTTTATCGCGGAAATCAAAAAGGGCTATGACTATGTGGGGATTGGGTCCATCGGTCCCAACCTCCAGAAGGTTAAGCGGATGGTGGAGGAAATCCGGCGTCACTCGCCCAAGACCAAGATCGTGTTGGGCGGCTTCTGCGCCATGATCGAGAATATTGAAAAGATGCTGGAGGTGGATTATGTCTGCTTCGGGGAGGGGATCAGCTTCATGCGCAAGCTGCTCGGCTTTTCCCCGGAATTCGAGTTTCAGCAGCCGGCGGTGGCGGCGAGCACGAGCGAAATCCTGGGCGTGCCTTTTTTCTGGGGCGAGTATCGGCCCTGCGTCATCACCGGGCTGGGCTGCCCCTATGGCTGCGACTTCTGTTCGCCCAGCCATTTTTTCGGCAAAAAAAATATCCAGTTCCTCAAAACCGGGCAAGCCATTTTCGCCGAGCTCAAGCGGCTTTCGGAAAAATACCGGACCAGCCATATCGGCCTGCTGGGGGATGACAATTTCCTGGCCGATGACCAGCGCGCGCGGGAGCTGCATGAAGAGGTGAAAAAGAGCGGGCTGCAGTTCAAGCTGTTTTTGTTTGCGAGCGCGGATCTGGTTTCGAGATGGAAGCCGGAGGAACTCGCGGAAATGGGGGCTTATAACATCTGGATCGGGCGGGAGAGCAAGTTCGTTCCTTATGGGAAAAACCGGAGCATTGATTTTAAGCAATTGCTCGCGGACCTGCGCAAAGTGGGCATCAATGTCACTTTGAGCTCGATCCTGCTGTTGGATCGTCATACCCGGGAGAACATCTGGGAGGATGTCGAAGACCACCTGGCCATGAACCCGGCTTTCAGCCAGTTCGCTTTTTACTCGCCGGAGCCGAACACTCCGCTGTATGAGCGGCTGAAGGAGGAAGGCCGGTTGCTGCTGAACATACCGTTTGAGGAATGGCATGCGTTCAAGCAGCCGGTGTTCAAGCATCCGGAGTTCAGTTTGAAGGAAGCGGAACAAATCCAGGCGCGGGCATATCTCGAGGATTTTTACCGGCTCGGCCCGGGTCTGGTCCGGGTGATCGCCACCGACCTGGAAGGATACCTGAACCTGCGCGATTCCAAAAACCCGCGGCTGAAGGCGCGCGCCGAAATGTTCGCCCGGAGTTTTTTCCGGTACCGGACCGTGCTCCAAGCCGCGGCCTGGCTCGCCCCGACCCGCGAAATGAAAGCGCAGACCCGAGAAATCCTGGCCCGGGTTGAATCGGCGTCCCGGAAATCGGGTCCCCTCGAGGCCGCGGGCGCGCTCGGGATTTTTGGCTTCGGCCGGCTCCGCGAACTGCGGACCGGATTTTGGGGAGACGCGATCCAGCCCCGGACCGCGCTCACCCGTTACTCCGGTTCCGGCGGTTGATTTTGAAAGCAATCGGCTATATGCTGCCTTGCAAGGGGGTAAGTTATGGCGGAAGTCAGCGGGAGAGCGCTTCTGGGGTTGCTCAAATTTATCAAAGCGGAATCCGGCCCGGGTTCCCTGCATGAATTGTGAGAGGGAGCGGACGCG
>CAIUDS010000032.1 GCA_903897985.1 uncultured delta proteobacterium | reverse complement strand
GCGAGAATTTTTCCCTTCCGCTCGGGGAAATGCTCCGAAAGAATCCCGCCCTCCGCCTACGCGCGAGGTCCGAGCGAGGAGAAGCTTCGGCTCCGGGCATGATTCTTTCGGTTTAGGGTTAATGAGCGGAAGGGAAAAATTCTCTGGAGGAGATAGTGACAGAGCGACCAACTGGTGGCGGACTTGACAACCCGCTTTCATAGATGCGTCCTTCATGTCCTCCGAAGCCTCTTGTCATCCATAGCTTTAGCGACGGATGATGGCGAAGGAGGATGCGCCTTTGCGGTTAGGCGGATGATTACTTTTTGAGGGTGTCGGTTTCGCGGCGGATGGCCTGGATGGAATCGCGGAGGGGCGGGAGGTCTTTGGAGATGATGTCCCATACCCGGTCCAGGCGGATGCCCAGATAGTCATGGACCAGGACATTGCGGAAGCCGGCAATATCCTGCCAAGGGACCTCGGGATGGCCTTTTTTGACGGCCTCGGAAAGCCTTTGGGTGGATTCCGCCAGGGTCTGCAATTCCCGGAGCACCGCGCTTTGAGTCTTTCGGTCGAGGAAAAAAGCGTCTTCGCCCGGTTCCACATAACGGCTGATCCAATCCAGGCATTCCAGAATATGGTCGAGATAGATGGCGTCATCCTTCAAAGCGGGACCGCCTCTTTAATGATCTTTTCCCGCAGCGGTTCGCGGATGGCTTCCGGCTCGACCACATCCACCTTTCGTCCCAAGAGCTGTTCCAAGTCCGCGACCAGGCCGCCCGGAAACCAGGGCGGAGTCGGCCCGGTAACTTGGACGAGAAAGTCCACATCGCTTTGCTCGTCCGCTTCCCCGCGCGCCACCGAGCCGAAAACCCGGATTTGTCCCACCCCATGCTTGTGGGCGATGCGCAGGATTTCCGCGCGCTTGGACTTAAGGATTTCTTCAATGCCCATTTCGGTTCACCAAATGATATTCTACCGCATTATTCGACCGGTGGCAATATTCCTGGATTCCGAACTCAGAATTCTCCGAGTGCTCATCTGTGTTCATCTGCGTCCATCTGTGGATAAAATTGATTTGAATTAGGGCATATTCGATACGCCCGTACGGATGTATTAAGGATAAATCCTTTCCAGCATTCGGGGGAAGGGAATGGTTTCGCGGATATGGGGGACGCCGCAGATCCAGGCCAGGGTGCGTTCGAGGCCGAGTCCAAACCCGGCATGGGGCACACTCCCGTACCGGCGCAAGTCCAGATACCACTGTAGATCAGCTACCGGGAGATTATTTTCCTCAATCCTTTTCAAGAGCGGCTCCAGCCGCCACTCGCGTTCGCCGCCGCCCACGATTTCGCCGTATCCCTCGGGCGCGATCATGTCCACTCCCAGGGCCAGGTCCGGCTTCTGCTAGTCGCGCGCCATGTAGAAGGCCTTGATGGCGGACGGGTAATGATGGATCAACACCGGCCGGTCAAAGCTCGCGCTGATCGCGGTTTCCTCGTCTCCGCCCAAATCCTGGCCCCATTCGAGCGTGATGCCCTTGTCTTTCAGCTTGGCGAGTGCCTCGTCATAAGTTATCCGGGGGAACGGTTTCTTGATCTGCTCGAGTTTGAAG
>CAIUDS010000031.1 GCA_903897985.1 uncultured delta proteobacterium | reverse complement strand
GCCGAGACGAGCAAATTGGTGCAGGCCCTGCATTCACCAAATGTGCGGGGCCAGTGGGGCCAGTTTCAACTTCGCCAGGTGGTCGAGATGACCGGAATGTTGCCCTATTGTGATTTTATCGAGCAAGCCACGGCCGATACTGAGGATGGCATCAAGCGGCCGGATCTTATTATCAAACTGCCCGGAGGAAAGCGATTAGTCGTAGATGCAAAGACGCCGCTTACAGCTTACCTTGAATCTTTGGAAGCCAATGACCCCAAGACTAAAAAGGCCCTTTTAAAAGAGCATGCTAATCAGGTCAGGAAACACTTAAATGATTTGAGCAAGAAATCATATTACGCGGATTTCCTTCCGTTGACACCGGAATTTGTCTTCATGTTTATTCCAAAAGAGTCTTTCTTTTTGGCAGCCCTGGAGGAAGATTCCACCTTGATTGAAGATGGGGTGAAGCAACATGTAATTTTGGCCTCACCGATCACTTTGATTGCCATGCTCCTTACGATTGCTCATGTGTGGGACCAGGAGAAGCTTGCTGAAGAGGCCCAGAAAATTGCTGATCTTGGCAGCAAGCTATATGATGCAATCGGCGTTCTGATCGATGACCATTTTCATGGACTAGGCAACGCTCTCATTAATGCAGTAAAGCACTATAACGGGGTCATCGGATCACTGGAAGGAAATATACTTCCGAAGGTACGGCAATTCCCCCAATTGGGCATTGCGGTGAAAAAGGAAATCTCATCTTTAGAAGCGATCGATGAATCCAAAGGATCTATCCGCTCCCTGAAAGCGCCTGAATTCATCGAGCGCCCCCCTTCAGGGCAAAGAGAAAAGGATAACTGATAAAAGCCCCTTTATTTTTCTCGGTCAATCTAGCCTAAATCTCCCCATTCATATTGCACCAGACCCAAGCCTACCATCGCCGCGGTCTCGGTGCGCAAAATCCTTCGGCCCAAAGAAGCAATTATAAATCCGCCTTGCTTTAGCTGCTCGATCTCTTCTTCTTCCAGCCCGCCCTCCGGGCCTACCAGCAACGCCGCGGAGGCGGGCTTATTCTCTTGCCTGAGCGCCGCGCGCAAGCACATTTCCTTTTCCTTCTCCCAGACCGCGATCTTCACTTCGCACTTTTCCGCCCAGGCCATCGCCCCGGCCAGGTCGGTCACCTCAGCCACCGTCGGCACCCGCTCCCGCCGGCATTGCTTGGCCGCGGCCAGCGCGAGGCTCGGCCAGCGGTGGGCTTTCTTTTGCTTCTGCTCTCTGTCCGCCAGACGAATGGAATGAACAGAATGGAAAGGCACGATCACGTCGGCGCCCAGCTCGGTGGCCTTCTGGATGATCAGCTCCATCCGCTCCTTGTCCGGCAGGGCCTGGAGCAAGATCAAGTCCAGCCCCGACTCGACCGGCCCGCCCAGGGCCTCGAACACGAACACCCGCACCTGCTCGCCCGAGACCGCCACCACCCGGCCGCGGAAGGACTCGCCCGAAGCATCGGTCAGGGTGACGATCTCGCCCACTCGCCCGCGGGCCTGGGCCAGGCGGCGCCGGTCCGAAGGGGAGAGGATTACTTCGGTGCCGAGGGAAAATTTAAACCGCAACGGCATGATCTCATATTTATCATGCCTGCTCCTCAGTCGCAACGGCCTCCTGGGTTTTGGGGTTCGGGGCCAAAGCCAGGCGGATCACCAGGGCCGGACCGCCCGAGGTTTGATCCTCCGCCCGGAGCTCGAAGCCCTGGCCTTTGCCGCAGAGCGAAGGCGCCTCGGCCAGGGTCCGGCCGATAACCTCTTCCAGGCGCTGGGGAAGGAAGGGCGAAGGCGAAGACCCGAGCAGGACTTCGGCGCCTTCGGCGTTGAACCGGGTCTGGATGATCAGCTCGCTGCTCTTGGGCATGGTCTCGGCCAGTTGGAAGAAAAGTCCGAACAAGAGGCGGCGGAGCGCTCCGGGGTTGGCCTGGATCGCAGGCGTGTCCGCCAGCAGGGGGCGCAGGCGCACGTTCATTTTATTGAGTTCGCGCTCGATTAGCAGGCTCAGCTCTTCCAGGATTTGCTTGAGGTCGCTGCTCGGCTCGGACGAACTGCAACCCTGGACCAGGTGCAAGAGGGCTTGATTCAAATTCTCGCCCCGCCGGCTCTGCTCTTTCACCGTCTGCACGAAATCGCTCACGTAACTTGGGTCCTCTTCGGCCAAAACCGCGAAACCCTGAATCGCGGAAAAAATGTTATTGAACTCGTGC
>CAIUDS010000030.1 GCA_903897985.1 uncultured delta proteobacterium | reverse complement strand
CCTCGCCCGTTCTTTCAATAACCTGCTTTCCCGCTTCATCTTCTTTACCTCCTTTATGTTGGATTTATACAACATAATAGCTTGAAAAATAAGAGAAATCAAGTCCAAAAGAAACTAAAGAAAAAGTGTTAGACGGTCAGACCAGGGATTGGGGATTAGGGGCTAGGGTTTGGGGAAATTCGCAATTCCCAACCCCTAACCCCCAGCCCCCAATTCCCAGTTTTGGTTGACCGGGTCCGAATCCGGTGCTAACTTAAAATTGGAGCCGGTGCCTGGGGGAGTTTCTTATGGATGAATACCAAAAAGCCGCGGAGATGATCGCGGGGAGCAAGGCCGTGGCGGCCTTCAGCGGCGCCGGGATCAGCGCCGAGAGCGGCATCCCCACCTTTCGCGACCCCGGCGGGCTCTGGGACCAGTTCGACCCCGACGAGGTGGCAACCTCCGGGGGCCTGCTAAAGGCGGTCATGCGCAAGCCGGAATTGATCCGGTCCTTTTTCCTCCAGACCGTGGAAATCTTCGAACAGGCTCAGCCCAATCCCGGGCATGTGGCGCTCCAGGTTCTTGAGGAGATGTCCCTCTTGAAAACCGTGATCACTCAGAACATAGACAACCTGCATCAGGAAGCCGGCTGCACGCGGGTGCTGGAGGTTCACGGCAACCTGTTCCGGGGCCGCTGCCTGAACTGCGGCCGGAAGCAGGCGCTCAACAAGCGGGAACTGCTCGCGCGGGTGAAAAAGTTTTTCGCGGACGAGTCGGGCTTCGAGCTGGGCGGACTGCTCGGGATTATGCCGAACTGCCCGCACTGCCGGGGGTTGAGCCGGCCGGATGTGGTGATGTTCGGCGAGGCCGTGCAGCAGATGCCCGAGGCCTTTGCCGCGGCCGAGTCGTGCGACCTGATGCTGGTGCTGGGCACTTCCGGCGTGGTCTATCCCGCGGCCGCCATCCCCTACCAGGCCCGCGAGAACCGCGCTCAGATCATCGAGATCAATCCCACGGACAATTATTACGGCTCGATCAGCGAGGTATATATTTCCGCCCCTTCCGGACAGGCCCTGCCCAAGCTGGTGGATCTGGTCAAGGACCTGCTGTAGGGGCGACCGGCCGGTCGCCCTTACGAGGCAGGAAGCCCGCATCACAAATTCAGGCGGTCTTGCCGGTCAATTCCCGAAAAATTTCGAGCGTCTTTTCGATCATGATTTTTTGCTGAAATTTTTCCATGAAGATTTCGCGGCCGCGGGCGCCCATTTCCCGCGCGCGGTCCGGGTTTTTGAGCAGGGTCATGATCGCGCCGGCCAGGCCGCTCGAGTCCCTCGGCATGAGCAGATAGCCGTTCTCCGCGGAGCTCACCAGTTCCGGTAAAGTCCCCACCCGCGTCACCACCACCGGCTTGCCCAGCGCCATCCACTCCAGGCAGGCCCGGCTGCTCGCCTCGCTCCCCACCGAACTCAACACGCCGAGTTCGCACAGATTGAGCAGGCTGGCCCGGTCATCCTGCGGACCGTAGATCAAAAATTTGTCCTTGCTCGGACTTTTAGCGAGCCGCTCGAGGAAGTCGCATTCCTTTTCGATTTTGCGGTAGGAAACGAGGAATCGGGCATCGGGAATTTCTTGGCTCACGCTCTCCGCGGCTTTGAGGAAATATTCATGACCCTTGACCACGGCAAGCCGGGCGGAGAGTCCGACCAGGCGGCAGGACGGATCAAGGTTCAATCGTTTCCTCATTTCCGCCGGCGCCGTCTGAGGCCGGAACTCTTCGGGGTCAATCCCGAAATAGATCACGCGGATTTTTTGCGGGTCGAGCCGGAGCTTTGCGGCCAAGTCATTTGCCAAGAGCTGGTTGGAGACGATGATCGCGTCCATCGAGTCATAGGCCCGGCGGTTGATGGGATCGGTCCGCACCGGCCGCATGTCCTGCCGCGTCCGGATCAGCGCCGGCCGCGGGTCCAATTTTTTGGCCGCCCGCGCCAGCACCACAAAACCCTCCGAGCGGTGGATGTCCACTACATCGAATTTTTCCCGCGCCATCCATTTCTTGAGCCGCGGCATGGTCAGCGCCAGCTTGAGCGGGTTCAAGCTGAGCAGGTCAAACCGGTCCTCGATCCGCAGCCCCGCCTTTTGCGCTTCCGCCAGCATCGGGTTCCCTTTTGTGCCCATGATCACGGGTTCCACCCCGCGCTCCTTGAGCTTGCGGCACAGGATCAGGATGTATTCGGTCTCCGCGTTCAGCCAGCGGATGGGCGCGTAAATCAACAGCTTCATGTTCTCCCTCTATTCAAACCCCGCGGCCGGATCAAGTCAAAATAATCCATGAAACTTTTCTTGAACGCCCCGAATTTCCGACTCCGGCGCAGGTATTCCTCCAGGATGATCAGCGCGTCCGG
>CAIUDS010000029.1 GCA_903897985.1 uncultured delta proteobacterium | reverse complement strand
GTTTTCGCTGTGGCAGGGCTTAGTGCTATTCGTGAAAGCGGCGAGATTAGATCCTCAATTGTTGTCGCCGCGCCTGATCGCCAGGGGCATGAAGAAAGTAGTCTGGCGGCCCCGAAGGGCGCCGGCGCAGGCCTGAAGGAGGCGAGTGGATTTCGATGAATATCTTGGTGACGGGCGCCGCGGGATTCATCGGGTCCAATGTTGTGCGAGTTCTGCTGGAAGCAGGCGTGCAGGTTCGGGCAATGATCGTTCCGGACGAGAACCAGCGCAACCTGGAGGGGGTTGAGGTTGAAAAGGTGGAGGGGAATGTGCTGGACCCGCCCAGCCTGGACCGGGCGCTCAAGGGCTGCGACACCCTGTTCCATCTGGCCGCGATCTATTCCATCTGGAAAAAGGATCGCGCGATCTTTTATAAAGTCAATCTTCAGGGTGCCAGAAATATGCTCTGGGCGGCGCGCAAGGCCGGGATTGAAAAAATCGTTTTCACCAGTTCGGTGGCCGCGCTCGGGATCAAGCCGGGCAAAGAACTGTCCGATGAAGAAACCGCGTTCAACCAATTCCGGTTTGCCAATGATTATGTTCTGACCAAATATCTATCGCAGGAAGAGGCTCTGACCTTTGCGCGGGAAGGGCTGCCCCTGGTGGTGGTCTGTCCCGGGTTTCCCTACGGCGAGGGCGACATCGCTCCCACGCCCACCGGCAAGATGATCCTGGATATTGTGAACGGGACCAACTTCATGTATTTCACCGGCGGCTTGACGGTGGTGGATGTGAAAGATGTGGCCCGGGGGCATCTGCTGGCCGCGAAAAAGGGAAAGGTCGGCGAAAAATATATCCTCTCCCATAAGAACTTTACGATCAAGGATTTTTTTGACCTGATTGCAAAAACCGCCGGGGTGAGAAAACCGTTCCTCTGGTCGCCGGTCCTCGCGGCCAAAATTTTCGGCGCCCTGATGGAAAAAATGGCGGAGCGGAGCGGGAAACCTCCGATGACCACGGCCCGGGAGGTTCCTTACCTTTCGCAATTTTTCTTTGTGGACAATGCCAAGGCCCGGCGCGAATTGGGAATGGAGTTTACTCCGGTGGAAAATTCGCTCCAACGGGCGATTGATTGGTTCCGACGGGTTGGATACATTTCAAGATGAAGACCGACCGGCTCAGTTCCGAACAAAGGCTGGACCTGGCCATGCGCGGCAAGGTCCCGGACCGCGTGCCGGTGGCGCCGCTCATCCATTATTTTGCCGCGGCGTGCGCCGGGATGTCCTGCGCCGAGCTCTGGTGGAGCCGGAAAAAATACCGGCAGGCGATGAAAAAATGTTTTGAAATGGTCGGACCCTGGGATGCCTCTTATCTGCTGGACGCGGCCAGTCCGGAGGCTTACACCTGGCTGGTGCCGATGAAAATGAAGGTGCCCGGACGCGAGCTCCCCGCGGACAGCCCCGCCCAGTTTATGGAAGAGGAAATGATGAAACGGGATGACTACGAGTGGATGTTGAGCCGAACTCGAACGGGCAAGCGGTTGGCATTCCTCGGGCTTTTGACCAAACTTGTGCGTCGGGTGAATGCGCCCCGCCTGAATGGCTTGACGGGCTGGCTCCGGTTGGTCCGGGACGGAATTCGGCAGGCGCACTACTACCGCCAGAACACCCGGATCTGGAAAAGGCTGGGGGCGGCCATGTATTATGGCGGCGGCTTGGAAGCGCCCTTTGATACCTTTTCCTGCACCCGGAGCTTTGAGCCGTTTGTTCAAGACCTGATGGAAATCCCGGAGTTGATAGCGGAAGCGGCAATGGCCGCGGCGCCCAGCTTTGTCGAGGCCGCAAAATGGAGCCGCCGAATCACCGGCATCCCGCGCTTCATGATCCTTTGCCACCGCTCTTCCAATGATTTCATTTCTCCGAAAATGTTCCGCCAATTGGCCTTTCCCGCCTTGAAGCTGGTCTGCGAGCAATTGGCAAAACTAAATATTCTTCCGGTGCTCCATTGTGACGGCAACTGGGATCGGAATCTGGAAACCCTGCGCGAATTGCCGCCCCATTTCTGCACGATCCAGCTCGATGGCGCCTCGAACATTTTCCAAGCTCGAAAAATCCTCGGCCCGCAGGCGAGCATGCTGGGCGATGTCCCCGCGATGATGCTCTGCCAGGCGGAACCCTCGGAAGTGGAATCGTATTGCCGGCGGCTGATCCTGGAGGTGGGCAAGGAGGGAGCTTTCACCCTGGGCGCCGGTTGTGAAATACCTTATAATGCCAAGGTGGAAAATGTTCGCGCTATGATCCAATCGGCGAAAAAATACGGCTATTATTGATCGGGTTAAGGAGGCAAAACGATGGCGATCAATTCGGTGATAATTCATGCGGCGGATAATGTCGCGGTGGCGATCAAGGCGCTTAAGGCGGGGGAGGAACTGGTGGGGGTTAAGCAAAGGATCAGCGCCCGGCAGGACATCCCGCGCAATCACAAGGTGGCGCTGGTTCAAATCCCGGCCGGAGAAAAGATCATCAAATACGGCGAGACCATCGGCATCGCGGCTTCGGACATACAGCCCGGTGACTGGGTGCATACCCATAACCTGAAAGCGGTCGCAGACGCTCCATAGCCTTGGCGACGGAGCGAGGAAAACTAAAATGGGATTCCGAGGATATCCGAGGCCGGACGGGTCCTGCGGCGTGCGTAACCATGTGGTGGCCATGAGTTCGGTGATCTGCGCCAACGGCGTGGTCAGTGCGGTGGCGCGCGAGCTTCCCGCGGTCAAGGCCATTACTCACACCGAGGGCTGCGGCCGGGGGCTGAAGGACATCGAACTCAGCACGCGCACCCTGGCGGGTCTGGGCAAAAACCCGAATGTGGCCGCGATCCTGATCGTGGGCCTCGGCTGCGAGTTCATCAAGGCGCCCGGCCTGGCCGAACAAATAAAATCGAGCAACAAGCCGGTCGAATTCCTGGTGATCCAGGAAAACCAGGGCACGGTCAAGACCACGGAAAAGGCTCTTGCCATCTGCAAAAAATTCCTCGCGTATGCGGACTCGATCGCGCGCGCGGAATGCGCTTGGGACAAGCTCGTGCTGGGCCTCGAGTGCGGCGGCTCGGACGCGCTCTCGGGCGTGACCGCCAATCCCGTGATCGGAGTCGTTGCGGACTGGCTGGTCGCCCAGGGCGGAACCGTGATCCTGTCCGAAACCACCGAGATGATCGGCACGGAAAATATCCTGGCCCGCCGCGCCGCGGACCCGGGGAACGCCAAAAAAATTATTGACCTGATCCAGGGCCAGGAAAAGCTGACCAAGGAAATCCTGGGACCCCTGGCCGGGCTGGTCATTTCCCCCGGCAATATCGAGGGCGGGCTCTCGACCATTCAGGAAAAAGCCCTTGGCTGCATCATCAAGGCCGGCAGTTCCAAAATCGTCGAGATCGTCCCTTACAGCGCCCGGCCCGCGAAAAAGGGACTCGTGATCATGGACGCGCCCGGCGCGGACATTTTCCAGCTTACCGGCATGGCCGCGGGCGGCGCGCAGATCACCGTCTTTTCCACCGGCCGCGGCACCCCCGCGGGTTTCCCCATTTTGCCCGTGATTAAAATCTCGTCCAATACCGAACTCCTTGAGAAAATGGGGGACGACCTGGATCTGGACGCGGGTCGGGTGCTGGCGGGAAAAAGCATTGACGAGGTCGGGGAGGAACTGATCGCCTTGCTAATCGAAGTTGCCAACGGCCGCCCGACCAAGGCCGAGCTTAATAAGCAGGACCTGCTCGCGATCCACACCGTGGGACCGGCGTTTTAATTTTGGACATCTTTTATTTTTGCACACCAGCCGCCTTCATCTCCATGGAATAGGCGGACAAAT
>CAIUDS010000028.1 GCA_903897985.1 uncultured delta proteobacterium | reverse complement strand
GCCCGGGGAACAATACGCGCTTGCGCTCGCGCCCAAGTCCGACGAGGTCAAGGCCTACCGCAGCAAGCTGGCCGTGTTTCAGGATGACCAAAAGGTATTGGAAAAAACCATCCGGGTGAATGATCCGCTCCATTATGGAGGTTATAGTTTTTACCAGTCGAATTTCAAAGAGGAAGACCCGACCTATTCCGGCATTTCGGTGGTCCGGGACCCCGGATTGATCGTGGTCTGGATCGGTTTTGTCATGCTCTCGCTCGGCATGATCTTCATCTATTATGTCAAGCCCGCGCTCGCGCAAAGGAGGAAAGACCTCCATGACAACTAATTCCCTGGCCGCCATCATGGCCTTGGCCTACGGCGCCGCCCTGATCGTCTCGGCCCTGGGCCTGTTTTCTCAAGGCAAAACCCTGGCCCGGATCGGTCTCGGTTTGCTCGTGCTCGCCTTTCTGGTCAACACCTGGGCCATTGCCGGGCGCTGGCTCGAGGCCGGACACCCGCCCTTCAAGACCCTGTATGAAACCCTGATCTTTTATCCCTGGTGCGTGGCCCTGGTAACCTTTGCCCTGATCGGACTCCACCGTCTGTATTTCCTGGTCCCCTTTGCCGGGGGCGTGTCCCTCATCGGCCTGGCCTACGCGCTCTACCGGCCCGAGGCGGAAATCACCAACATTCCGCCCGCGCTCCAGAGCGGCTGGTTCATTCCCCATGTGGTCACCTACTTCGTGTCCTATGCGGCCCTGTTCGCGTCTTTTGCCCTGGCCGTGCTGGCCCTGGCCCAACCCTGGTGGGTGAACCGGAAAAAAGCGGCCAAGGCCAAGCCTCAAACCGCGCAGGTGGACTTCGAACTGTTCGCGCACCAGGCCACGGTCTTCGGCGTCTGCGCCCTGACCCTGGGACTGGTCATGGGCGCGATCTGGGGAAAGGTGGCCTGGGGAGATTACTGGTCCTGGGACCCCAAGGAAAACTGGGCGCTCGTGTCCTGGCTCGCCTACATGATTTACCTCCACCTGCGCCTGGTCGCCGGGTGGCGCGGGCAAAAGGCCATGTGGATCCTGGTGCTCGCCTTCGCCGCGGTCGTGTTCACTTATCTGGGCATCAACCTCCTGCCCAGCGCGGCTGGAAGCCTGCACGCTTACCAGTAATAGAATTCTCGATTTTCGTGGTAAACCAAAGAATGTCAGCAACAACATTAGAAATGTCTAACGCCCAGCAAAAAGCTCCCTGGGCCATGGTTGCGGCGACGATTTTTTTCCTTTTGCTTTTCAGCCGGCCGGCCTTGGGGCAGGAATGCGCCAAGTGCCACGGACCGGGCGGCCGGGGACCCGCGGCCACGCTGCCTGACTATTCGGCCCATGCGGGCGTTGACTGCGCCGAGTGTCATGTCAGCGCGGAAACGGTCCCGCATGAACTGCCGATGCCCGCGGTGAACTGCGGCATGTGCCATGGCGACATGGTCCGGGATGTGGGCGGCTCGAGCCACGGCCCGGGCTTGAAGGCATACCTGGAAAAGGCGGGCAAGGACAAGGTTAAATTGTCGGCCATCTGTCTTTCCTGCCACGGGAACCACGACCCGCACGCGATCCGGAAGGTTTCCGACCCGCAGTCGCCCATGGCGCGGGCCAAGGTTTTCGAGACCTGCGGCAGATGCCACCCGGAGCAGGAAGCCCGGTTCGAGAAGAGCATCCATTTCAAGATGCTGATGAGCGGCGACCCGGATGTGCCCACCTGCGTGAACTGCCACGGCGCCCACAATATTTACGGCAAGGACGACCTCCGGTCCGCGATCAACCAGCTTTCGGTGGACGCGACCTGCATCAAGTGCCATGCCGACCAGGACCTGGTCAACCGCCATCCGGACCTGCCGGCCCCGGAGTTCATCCGGAACTACGAGGACTCCGTTCATGGCCGGGGCATTCATCTCAAGGGTTTGATGGTTTCCGCCAGTTGCATCTCCTGCCACGGCGAGCATGACATCCTGCCCAAGTCCGACCCCGAGTCCAAAATCAACCACCAGAATGTGCCGCTCACCTGCGGCAAATGTCATGCCGGCATCCTCAACGACTTTTCCCAAAGCACTCACGGCAAGCTCTGGGAAGCGGGTAACCCCAAAGGCCCGGTTTGCAACACCTGCCATACCTCGCACAAGATTCAGGAACCCACGGCCCGGCTCTTCACCACCTTCGAGATCACCAAGGAGTGCCAGGGCTGCCATAATGACCGCGCCGCCACCTACGGCGATACCTTCCACGGCAAGACCACCTCCATGGGATTCCTGGTCGCGGCCAAATGCTCCGACTGTCACACCCCGCACCATAACCTGCCGGCGAGCGACCCGAATTCCTCGGTTCACCCGGCCAACCTCACCAAGACCTGCGGCAAGTGCCATTCCGGCGTGACCAAAAATTTCACCAAATACGATCCGCACCCGGACCCGCGCGACAAAAAGAAATCCGCTTTCCTCTTTTATATGTTCCTGTTCATGAAGCTCCTGCTCTTCGGCGTGTTCGGCTTCTTCGGGGTCCACACCCTGCTCTGGCTGCAGCGCTCGGTGGTGGCCCTGGTCCGGAAAGAGACCGAAGCCCGATTCCCGCTCGAGGGCAAAAAGCATGTGCGGCGCTGGAGCAAGACCGCGGTGATCATGCACATCGTTTTGGTTTCATCCTTCCTGGGCCTGGTCGCGACCGGACTGCCCCTGCGCTACCACTATACCGAGTGGGCCAAGGTGCTCGGCAGCCTTTACGGCGGCGTGGAAATCTCGCGCTATATCCACCGGCTCTGCGCGCTCATCACCATCGGCTACGCGTCGTTCCATATCTTTTCCCTGTTCCGCGACATCCTGATCAAAAAGGAATACGGCCTGCTCTACGGGCCGGATACCCTGGTCCCGAGATGGAAAGACCTCATTGATATCTTCGATAATCTCAAATACTTCTTTTACCTCGGACCGCCCCCGCGCTTCGGCAAGTGGACTTATTACGAAAAGTTCGACTATTTCGCCGTGTTCTGGGGAGTGCCGGTTGTGGTGTCCTCCGGGCTGATCATGATGTTCCCGACTTTCTTTTCGCAGGTCCTGCCCGGGACTTTCTTGAACGCGGCCTCGATCGTCCACAGCGAGGAGGCGCTTTTGGCCGCGGGCTTCATTTTCATTTTTCATTTCTTCCATAACCATCTCCGGCCGGGAGTCATCCCGATGGACATCAACATCTTTACCGGCACCATGCCCCTGGAGCGGCTGATGAAGGAGCGGCCGGAGGAATATGAAAGGATCCATCGGGAAAACCTGATTGACCAGGCGCTGATTGAGCCGCCCGAAAAAAGGGTGATGTGGGAAAGCCGGATGTTCGGTTTGGTCGCGCTCTCCATCGGCCTGTTCCTGATTGTCGCGATCATCCTGAGCTTCCTGTTTGGGTAACGACGGGATTCGACCGGAGACACATGACCGCAACTCATATTCAGTTTCAACCAGAGAGAGGTCAGCCAAAATGACGGCAAAGATGATCAAGGTTGGTTTTTTGGTCGCCGCGGCAATTGGGATTTTTGCCCGGAACGCGAGCGCGGAAGAATGCAACGCTTGTCATTCCGGCCAGAAACTACCGCCGATGGAAAAAGAGCTGAAGATCGAGATGCCCGCGCCGGCGCCGACCATTGCCATCCCGGAATACTCGGCGCATGCGGGCATTGACTGTCAGGACTGCCATGCCGGGGCCAATGCCATGCCCCATCCGCCCAAGATGCCCGCGGTCAACTGCAACATCTGCCATTCGGACATGGTGGGCGACTTGGGCGGGTCCAGCCACGGCGCCAAGCTCTCGAAATACCTGGCCAAGACGGGCGGCGAGGTCAAGCTGTCCGAGATCTGCCTGGCCTGCCACGGCAGCGATGTCCATTCCGTGCGCAAGACCGACGACCCGCTTTCGCCGGTGGCCAGGGCCAACCTCGCAGGCGCCTGCCTCAAGTGCCACGACCAGGTCGAGCCCATCGCGATCAAGCAGTATGTCGCGAGCATCCACGGCAAGGCCTGCGCCAAAGGCAACCTCAAAGCCGCGGTCTGCTCGGACTGCCACGGCAGCCATGCCATCAACCATTCCAAGATGACCAACTCCCAGGTCTATCGCGAGGCCGTCCCGGACACCTGCGGCAAATGCCATGAGCAGGCCGCCAAGGAATACAAAGAGAGCATCCATTGGAAGGTCGTGCAGGAGGGTTTCAAGGACGCCCCCATCTGCACGGATTGCCACGGCGAGCACGGCATCCGCTCGCGCAAGGACCCGCTCTCGGCAACCTTCAGCGCCAACATCACCATGACCTGCGCCCACTGCCACGAGTCCGAGCTGATCAACACCAAGTTCATGATCCCCAAGGGAAGGGTCAAAACCTTCATGGGGTCCTTCCATGGACTCTCCGGCAGTCTCGGCGATGTGCGCGTGGCCAATTGCTCGTCCTGCCACGGCAACCACGATATTCTCCCGGCCTCCGATCCCAAATCGTCCGTCAACTCGGCCAACCTCGGCCAGACCTGCGGCAAGTGCCATCCCGGCGCCGAGTCGCGTTTTATCTCCGAGCCGATCCACAAGAAGCGGGAAGAAAGCAGCCGGCTGGTGATGTGGGTGAGGAACCTTTATATTGTCATGATCGGGCTGACCCTCGGCGGGATGCTGTTCCACAACTCGCTTGATCTTGCCTTCAAGACCACCAAGGGCATGCCCTTCCGCCGGAGGGAAAAAATCATTCCCCGGCTCAACCTCAACGAACGCATCCAGCACCTGTTCCTGTTCCTGAGCTTCAGCGCGCGCGCCTACAGCGGGTTCGTGCTCAAGTTCCCGGACTCCCTGATCGCCTTGCCCTTCAGGCTTTTGGTGGAAGGGGCCGGCGCCCGCAGGTGGATCCACCGCGGGGCCGCCATCGCCTTTGTTTTGCTCGCGCTCTATCATATTTTCTATCTGCTCTTCACCGAGCGCGGCCGCGAGCAACTCTCGGCCATCTTCCCCAAGCCCAAGGATGTCCGCGACGCCATCACCGTGATGCTTCACCGCTATATTCTTCGCCGGCCCATGCCGCCGCTCGAGATGGAGCATTACAGCTATATCGAGAAAGCGGAATACTGGGCGCTGATCTGGGGTAGCGTGGTCATGGTCCTGACCGGAGTCCTGCTCGCCTTCTTCAACCTGGCCATCGCGCGGATGCCCATGTGGGTGATCAGCCTGGCCGGCACCATTCATTTCTATGAGGCCATCCTGGCGGTGTCCGCTATTTTTGTCTGGCACTTCTACTGGTCGGTCTTCGACCCCGAGGTCTATCCCATGAACTGGATCTGGATCCTGGGCAAACCCTTCGTGGCCAAGATCCGCCTGGCCGAGGCCGAACATGAGGAAGCGGCTCCGGAACCGGCCCAAGCAGCCGAACCCGCGCCCGAGGTCGAATATACCCTAAATGGCCTGCCCCCTACTGGAGATAAATAGGCATCTGAGTTAATATACCAAACCGAGGAAGGGGAAGATGCCAGGGTCTGGAAATAGTAATTCAGTGTCGAAGGAGAAAAATAATCAGCGGCTTGGCCGGCCAGCCGGGAAATGGACGCTCATCCTGAGCGGGGTGCTGTTCTTGTTCTCTGCCGCCTTTTTCTGCAGCCGCGACCCCGCCCGCGGGCAAATCGCAGCCGGGGAATTGAGCGGTTCCGGAATTGAATTAAGGGTAATTTCGACTAGAATGGTTTGTTAACAACCGCCAATGGAGCAGGACAATGTCTGAGCCGGAAACGGAAAAATCACCCGCGGAATGTAAAACTCGTGGGCAGCAGTTTTTCGAATACTTCGGCATCGAGCTCGGCCCCGGCAAGCTCTTCCATTTCGCCATCCGGCCGCGTTTTTTTTATCTGCTCGCCGGCGCCATTGTGCTCGCCCTGCTGCTCACCACCGGCTCGGTCATTTACTCGGTCCAGCCCCGGTTCTGCAATACCTGTCATATCATGAACCCCTACTATAAGGCCTGGTCAACCTCGACCCACAACAAGGTCTCATGCGTCCAATGCCATTACCCGCCCGGAAAACCCAAGGTGATGCTCTGGTACAAGTTCCAGGCCCTTTCCCAGGTGGTCAAGTATGTCACGCGAACCTATTCCTCCAAGCCCTACGCCGACATCGAAGACGCGTCCTGCCTCCGAAGCGGCTGCCACCAGACCCGCCTGATCCAGGGCCGGGTGG